>NZ_JBALOX010000089.1:31561-34297 GCF_036965165.1 Bacillus sp. JJ1521
TTAGACAACAGTCTCGAGCATCCAAACCTTGAATTTCCGAGTCATAATGAGGAATTTGTTTTATTCCACATAGATTCTGTTGAATCGACAGGCTTTATTTCGCATTTGAAAATGCCTCATTATGTCACGTTCCAATCGAAGCTTGATAGCGTGAGAAAAACGAAGCAAATGGAAAGGGAAGAGGTGAACAGCTGATGAATGTTACGTATAATTTTGCATTCTTTGATGAAGGGTCAAAACGAGAAATCAGAAGAGCCACCCTAAAGGCAATTGCTGTCCCAGGTTACCAGGTTCCATTCGCATCGAGGGAAATGCCGATTGGTCGCGGTTGGGGAACTGGTGGTTTGCAGCTAACTCTTTCGCTCATCGGAAAATCGGATGTACTAAAAGTCATTGACCAGGGTTCAGATGAGTCAGTGAATGCAGTTAATATTAAAAAGCTTGTGACTGACACAACGGGTGTGCCGACGACTGAACATACACACGAAGCGACCCTTATTCAATCAAGACACAGAATTCCGGAGGTTCCACTGACAAAGGATCAAATTCTTGTTTTACAGGTACCATTACCAGAACCGCTCCGCTACTTTGAGCCGAGTGAAAATGAAACGAAAAAACTTCATGCAGAAAGGGAATACAGTGGCGCATGGCTCATGCTGTTTGAGCAGATTATGAAATATGGAAGCATGACGACAGACGCGGACCACCCAGTGCTCGTACATGATCGGTATGTAATGGCACCAAGTCCAATTCCACGCTTTGATAATCCGAAAATGAATAATAGTGAAGCCCTCATTTTATTAGGGGCTGGCCGTGAAAAGAAGGTATATGCTGTCCCACCATATACAAAGGTTGTTTCTCTTGACTTTGAGGATTACCCGTTTCAAATCGAATCCTTTGATGGGAAGCATTGTAGACTATGTGGCTCAACCGATGTGTTTTTAGATGAGTTGGTTGACGAAATGACGAATGAAACAGTACATCAATGCAATGATACAAGCTATTGTCTTGAAAAACTAAATGAACCAGTTGGAGTGAAGTAAATGGCTGCTGAATTTGAAATGCCGGTTCTATCGGTAAGACATCTTAATAAACAATATGGTCCTGGCTGTGTGCATTGCCAAGCCGCAGATTCCCCATCTTTGGTGAAAAACTATTGTGAAATATGCGGTACTGTGTATGCATGTCGTGATGTTTCGTTTGATGTTTTTCCTGGAGAAGTGCTGGGTATCGTTGGAGAAAGCGGGAGCGGAAAGTCGACATTAATGCAATGCCTTTACTTCGACCAGGAAGTAACAAGTGGCGGGGCCTATATATCTGATTATGAGAATGGTGAGAGGAATTTGTTTGAGGAATCCTCCCAGCAGCAGCGCTTTATACGCAATCATATGATGGGCAAAGTGTATCAAAATCCAATGCTTGGACTGAAAATGAATTTTTCTTCGATTGGTAATATCGCGGAGAAGTTGATTGCAGCTGGTAGTTATCATGTTGGCATGATGGAGGCTAGGGGAACAGAGCTACTTGAAAAGGTGAATATCCCTATACACCGTCGGAAAGAGGAACCGAAAAAGTTCTCGGGGGGAATGCAGCAACGCGTCCAAATCGCAAAGGCCTTGTCTAATAATCCCCCATTGCTTTTATTAGATGAGGTTACGACAGGCTTGGATTTATCTGTCCAAGCTAGTGTGCTTGATTTAATTAAAGGTTTGCAGCGTGAACTAAACATTAGTATTGTACTTGTTTCACATGATCTAGGTGTAATTCGAATGCTAGCTGACCGAACAATGGTTATGCTCGATGGCAAAGTGATTGAGCAAGGGTTAACCGATCAAATTCTTGAAGACCCACAACATGCATATACACAACAGCTTGTTCATTCGTTGCTGTAAAACGTATTGAACGGAAGTATCATATTCGTCAAATCATCCGCATTCCGTTACAAAGTCGTTTCCATTCAAACACGAGGAGGAAGTAGTTTGTTTGTTATTACAAATGGAAAATTAATCACCGAGGACGTAGTATTACAAGGCTATGACCTTTTTATCAAAGAGGATCGTATTGAAAGAATCGCCCCAAAGGGTGAGATTAAATTTGAGGAACAAATGGAAATTATAGATGCTGCTGGAGGCTATGTAACTCCTGGATTTATTGATATTCATTCCGACTATATTGAGCATATGGCAGCACCGAGACCAACTTCACTTATGAATTTTGATATAAGCTTGCGGGAGACAGAAAAGGAGCTGATTACACACGGAATTACTACGATGTTCCACTCCCTTTCTTTATATAAAGGATCAGATTACGAATATAAACCGATACGTGAACCTGAGAATGTTCAGAAATTAATTGATATTATTGATGATACGCATAACACGAAGCACCTAGTGCGCCATAGGTTCCATGCAAGATATGAGATTGATAATGTGGAAGACATTGAAAATCTAAAAAACTATATAAAAGAAGATAAAGTGCACTTGGTTTCGTTTATGGACCACACGCCAGGACAGGGCCAATACCGTCATTTGGAAATTTGGCGAAATACGGTGAAGAGCTATAACAATATGAGTGATGCTTCTATTGATGTGCTGATTAAAAAGCACGAGACAAAGGAAAAGCTGTCGATTGAGGATATCCAGGAAATCGCGGAGCTTGCTCACGAACATCATATCGCAGTTGCCTCTCATGATGACGATACGATTGAAAAGCTTGAGCTCGTGCAAAGTTTTGGAA
>NZ_JBALOX010000090.1:0-19652 GCF_036965165.1 Bacillus sp. JJ1521
ACTTTATATATGTGCTAGTTGGTTAAACTAATAGGGTAATAATATTCGGGAAGGAAGTACAAAGTTATGGATTTCGAAACGGTTATGCAGGAGCTTGAAGCCCTGGGTAAAGAACGAATGAAAAAAATATACATGTCCAATGGTGCGCATGAACCGGTTTTTGGGGTGGCTACGGGTGCTATGAAACCAATGGCTAAGAAAATAAAAATCAATCAACCTTTAGCAGAAGAGCTTTATGCCACAGGAAACTACGATGCAATGTACTTTGCAGGCATTATTGCGGACCCAAAAGCCATGACTGAGGCAGATTATGATCGTTGGATGGATGGTGCGTATTTTTATATGCTTTCTGACTATGTGGTAGCAGTAACTTTATCAGAATCTGACATAGCACAAGAAGTTGCTGATAAATGGATTGCGAGTGGTGAGGAGCTGAGAATGTCAGCAGGCTGGAGCTGCTATTGCTGGCTATTAGGGAATCGCAAAGACCATGAATTTTCCGAAACCAAGATTTCCAATATGCTTGATCTAGTGAGGAATACGATTCATGATTCACCAGAACGTACAAAATCGGCAATGAATAATTTTCTATACACGGTGGGAATTTCATATGTGCCGCTTCATGAAAAAGCAGTCGAGACTGCAACGGAAGTGGGGATCGTTGAAGTCAAACGGGACAAGAAAAAAAGCAGTCTCCTCAATTCTTATGAAAGTATTCAAAAAGAATTGGATAGAGGGAAGCTAGGCTTCAAGCGGAAATATGTTAGGTGTTAAGATTAGCTTTGAGCTGGGGTGTTGGTTTGGGAAGGATCAATGCCCTTTTGTTTTAACTGAATGTTGTTTCACTATGTATGAAAAATAAACGGAGAAATTCCGTCTAAATTTGAAAATACCTACAAATCCTTATAAATAGGGGTCGTTTTTTTCATCTAATTTATCCAAATCTTTGAATTTTACCTTTTTTAGAGCAGTTAATCGGAATTTCTCCGCTAATACCCTCTTCTAAAGCCTTCCATATATACATTAGCGGGAAATTCTCCGTCTATGAATTCGTATATCTACAAGAAATCAATAGGGAGAAAGTGGAAATGGATTGCAAACTTCGTAATTCGCAATCCAAAGAATTATCAATTAAAAGCAAATATAGCAAGGGTATAAACCCTTGCTATTTCTAATGAATTTTATTCACTCTAGCCCTACAAATTGTCCAACGGCTTAATATTCGACACCATCTACTTATTATTAATTTGTACATATAACTCATCGTATTTTTCTGCTAATGTAAAATCTAAATCTGTTAATCCCCTCGCATGCCAGGAGGTAATTTTTACAGAGATAAGCTTATAGTCGATAGAGATAAAGGGATGATGCTTCATTCGTTCCGACAGTTGGGCAACATGTTGAACAAATTCGATACCATTCAGAAATTCCTTAAATCGATACTTCCGTTCAATCCACTTTTCATCGATCAGCTTCCAGTTTGGGTTTTCTGCGAGTTTGATTTGGATGGCTTCGCTACTTAGTTTTTCCATGTTCATTGCCCTCTCGTTATTTTCATATGATCATGGAACAATTTCAAATACAGTTCCCTGGTTTAAATCAGTCACATTCATAGAGCCATAAACGCCTAAGTATAATTTTGTCTGGTAAATATTCGTTCCCAGACTCATATAATAAGCTGATTGATCCCCAAAATTATAATCGGTTTCAATTACACTAAAATCACTTAGTTTACAATCCGGTCTTACCTTGGTATAAGCTAAAGCCCCTCTAACCGGAGTTAGAGACTCCTCTTTCCGGGCAGCGTCTGTAAATACAACGCTTCCTGTTAAAGTGGGGATTCCTTTTCCCATATATGGATGAACGCCCGTAAGTGCAGTTCCCGCGAACTTATCAGGGCGGGTATCCTTGTGGTAATAACTAGTTAAAGGTGGAATCCGCTTCACCGAGGTTTTAATAGCCTCATTATAATAAGCCATCACCTTTTCATCCAAATCCTGGTTTTCAGCGCAACGATTGATGGTCGAAGTAGGAAAAGCACCTTCCCACCCACGCCATCCAAAGTTAATAAACCCTTCTTGGTTGGTGAGATTTGTGGACAGTTCCCTTGTACCATTTGGGACGATGTACCTGTCACTACGTCCCACAATCTGAGTAACCGGTATTGGTTTATATTGGACAAATGAAAAAATCGACTCAGCCATATCCTGTCCGACAATTCCTACATATTTGATGTATTGATTATAATATCTTTGAAAGGAAATCCCCGGAATGTTTCGAACCCCTTTGGCGATGACTGTAAGTGTTTCTTGGATTGGTATAGGTAGTTCATTAAAACGTGTGACGATAGGTGGATTGTTGATTGATGTCTGTATCCCCACATCAATTTCAATGATTTTACCCGCAATTTCCATCTCGTCCTGGCTTAAATTAAACGGATCATAGCCTAAACCGCCATCTCCAGTCGTTAAAACAAGTTTTCCAGTTTCAGGAGAAAAGTTTAAGCTATTCACCCCATTATGATTAAAAAAGGGTCTCCTTAAGTTAAGTAAGGTTCGACGTATTTGAGGTTGGCCATTCGCTTGTAAAACCCATTCTTCCACTGTATCGATATGATCAAATTGAGTCTCTCGATTTGTCCACTTTAAATTTAATGTTTTTGGATCACACGGGTTGGGTTTAAAAGATTCGGAAGGAGCAACTGGACCTTGTGAACCAGCTATTGAATAATGAAGATAAAACAAGCCGTTTGCATGAAATTGGGGGTGAAACGCTAATCCTACCAATCCCCTCTCATCATAACCACCAGGGCCCCCTAGTTTTAGAATTCGTGATCGAATATCTAAAAAGACCCGAAAACTTGAGTTTCCTATGTAAAAGATTTCACCGACCTGGGTTGCAATAAATAATCTTTCAATGGAGTCACCCGGAAGGATAGCTGTTTTTAAAACAGTAGGTAAATTGACCCGATTTAAGATGGGACGTAAACCAACCTTAACTTTTCTCAACAAACATCTCATCCCTTCTCATTGCTTTTTATATCAGAATATGAGTAGAACGGTTCTAATAGTACCCATAAGGGACGTGGAATCTTCGATGCATTAGTAAAATAACATGCATAATTTCCATTCTCGCTGCATTTACCTATTATGGGGGGAGTCCAGATGAGGTCAATTTTCAAAAAAGTAACTTCTAGTTTTAGTGGAGATGAGCTAATCCCATCTATTGAAAAATATTCTAAGGCTATGAGGATAGCAGTTGGTGCCCTGTTAGGTTCAATAGCCGTTATTTTTCAGTCTGCGGGGATTTTTACTGGTATTGGTTATATTCTTAGCATGATGACCACGGGTCCTCTTGTACTTGCGAGCCTTATGTCACTTAGAATAGGTGTATTGACTTATTTCGTAACTATATTTCTATTAGCAATGCTCCAGCCAAGTGAGCTATTGGTGTTCATTTTTACGACAGGATTATTAGGACTTAGCTTAGGGATTGGTCTTAAGTATTTAAAGAAAAGTATACTTATTATTTTTTTTGCCGCATTATGTTTGACTCTAGGTATCAGTTTTTTATTATATGTATTGAAATTTCCAATATTGGGTCCATCGGTAACATCTCATTTTAATAGTCTAGTTCTTTTAGGGATATTCGCCTTTTCATTCTTGTATAGTTGGATTTGGAAGAAAGTCAGTATCTCTGGTTTTAAAGGACTTAATAAAATTTTTTCTGGACGGTAGAGGACAGGGGCTGCCCTAAAATTGGATAAGGGAAGGCTTTGGGCCCAACAGCAAATATGTAAGATGCAAAAAATTTGTTTCTCATCGGAGTGTCGATCTAAGAAGGATTGGCGCTCTTTTTTTGTGATTCAGGAAGCAAAAGAATAGCCAAATTGCACATTTGTCATGGTATACTAGTTCCGCTTACTATCATAGATTTTTTACGGTTAATTCGGATATACACTGAAAAAAAAAGGAGAGAATATTCATGACGGCGAAAGACATCGCAGCATTGTTTGGATTGGCTGCTTTATGGGGGGCATCATTTTTATTTATTCGGATAGCATCTCCAGAAATCGGTCCATTTCTAACTATTCAAGGGCGTGTAACAATAGCTGCAGCTGCATTATTGATTTATATTTTTATAATTGGGCAATCAACTGGATGGGGGAAACGTTGGAAACAATATTTGATGATCGGTGCACTGAATGCAGCGATTCCATTTACACTGATTGCTATGGCATCACTTCACCTGAACGCTTCAATGCTGGCCATTATTAATTCCATGACACCGCTATTTACTGCTCTTGTTGTTTGGGGCTGGATGAAGGAAAAATTAAGCACGCAAAAGTGGGTTGGTATTTTCGTTGGCATCATTGGAGTAATCATTCTAGTTGGTTGGAGTCCCGTATCATTTACTACAGAAGTAATCATTGCTATTGTGCTCTCTATACTTTCAACTGTATCCTACGGATTTGCTGGTGTTTATGCAAAAAAGGCATTTGATCGTGTACCACCATTCTCTGTTGCATTTGGACAACAAATGGGTGCAACCCTACTACTTATTCCTTTTACCCTATTCAATTTGCCAAAATCAACATCCGTTTTTACACCTATCGTTGGATTATCCGTCTTGAGTTTAGCACTTTTTTGTACTGCCATTGGGTATCTCCTGTATTTTTACTTAATTACAAGTGTAGGTCCCACTAAAACATTAAGCGTGACGTTCATGATTCCTCTGTTCGGTTTGATATGGGGGGCTGTTTTTCTTAATGAACATATTACTATAGGAATGATTGCTGGTCTTTTTGTTATTTTAAGCAGTATCTTCTTGATTTCAGATATAAAAGATAAACAAATAAAGAAAAAAGCAGCATAGTTAAGACCATACAAAGTTTCATCCATATTTGGATAGTAGCAGTTAACCTTTAATGTTTCCTTTATTGTCTTATAATGAGCGTGAAGAGAAAAGGCATCCCTAAAATATCTTTTTGGGGTGCTTTTTGTCCATATTATTTTTAAAAGCAGATGAGGGTCACGGGGAAATTAACGTTTATGTAGGGGGTAAAGCAGTAAAAATAGCTCAAGGTGAATGGTTTTTGTAAAACCATTCCTTCGAGCTTATACAAAAGTCGTTCGAATTGTAGAATAAAAAATAAAAAATAAAAGAACCGAGAGTGGTTTAAAACGCAATCTCGCTTCACCATAAACAAATTGGTTGACCTTATTTATTTTCGAAATCCCCAGCAAAATTCTTTACAACTGCTTTTATTTCCTCTAATTTATCCGGTTTTAATAGACTAATCATTTTAGGGAGGAACTCTTGAATGTCCTTTTGTGAAAAAGTGCCTTCTTGTTGCTTTCTAAAGTTTTCTGTAAGTATTTCTCTTGCTTCATCCTCCTTGCCCTCTTGAACTCTTTGTAAGATGAAATTTAAAAACATTTCTTGACCTTGCTTGTCCATTTCTTTTGCCTCCTAAATATTGAATGTAATACCTTTTAGTTTTGTTTTTTTATTATAACACCATAAGGTTGTATGTAATATATTATTTCGCAAAGTTTATGCGGATATTCCTACTTGAAAAAGTAATCAGTGTAATTAATTCAATACACAATGAAGGAATTTATTCTTGTTTTGTGGAATATAACATTAAATATCTCTTCTTGGAGATAAGTGGGAAGGTGAAAAAGTGGTTGAAAAGAGAAATGAAATTTGGGAATGGGTTAAAGCCCTTTTTATTGCAATCGTAGTCGCTTTTATTGTTCGTGCTTTTTTCTTTACTCCTGTTGTAGTAGAAGGTGCTTCCATGCAGCCTACTTTGCATGACCAAAATCGAATGATTGTAACGAAAATAGGTGAACCGAAAAGATTCGATGTCGTTGTCTTTCATGCTACAGGTGATAAAGACTTTATTAAAAGAGTCATTGGTTTACCAGGGGATCGCATTGAATATAAAAATGATACGTTGTATATAAATGGAGAACCTTACGATGAACCCTATTTAGACAAAAGTAAACAAGTGGTAAAAGATGGTCCACTTACGTATTCATTTACATTAAGGGAAACTCCAGTGGGTAGTGATGTCGTTCCAGAAGGACATTTGTTTGTGATGGGAGATAATCGGCGAAATAGTATGGACAGTCGGCATATTGGAGCGATTCCCATTGAAAAAATAGTTGGAAAAACGAATGTTGTAGTTTGGCCAATTAAAGAGATAAAGATAATTGATAAGTAAGTCAAAAAAGGTGCGCAACTAGCACCTTTTTTGATTGCAGTTAAAAGATTTTTCTTTTATTCATATAGAAGCTTCTCCAGCAATTGAATACGAATAACAAAAGAACCCCCCACTATTAAAGGGAGATTATTGGTATCATCATAATATAAATTCTGAGATAGCGGGAAAACGGCTAGTGGTGTCCCTAGCCGTTTCGTACAAATTTGTTTCGTAGCAAATATACAAACAAAAACATAAACAAAGGAACAATATAGCTGATCATTTCTAAAAACATTGATTGCTGTTCGAACTCTGTTATCACGATTCCTCCATCTAAGCTACCGAGAGGTCCGTTAAAGATGCCATAGCAGACGTTCAGACCCCAATGTATGCCTGTGTCCGCCCAAAGCGAACCTGTTTTAAAAATTGCATAGGTTAACGATAGTCCAAGGATAAGAGAAAACAATGAGTTGGTAATACTGAACCCTTCATTCCAGGAGTCGTCTAGGGCATAAAGTATAAGGGAAATGATAAACACCCATTTCACAGGAATTCTCTCTTTTAAATGGCCAAATACAAACCCTCGGACGATGATGTCATTTAAAAAGGATCCGACTAAAAATATCAGCATCACCATCAAAAGTGAGTTGATTATTTCTGGGAACGACTTAACACCCGTAATCTCAAAACCACCAAAAAGATAGGTGAGTATGTACTTCAACAGCCAAAATGAAAAACCGATAATAAACCCGAATAACATATTTTTCCACCATTTTCGATGAAAGCTGATTCCGATATGTTTATACTCTTTTACCTTGGTTAGCATCAAAATTCCCTTCAATAATGGGAAAAACAAAAGGACTAATAAAACCTGTAGAAAAAAATTACTTGATTTTGCAATTCCCATGTTCAAATACAAATCTAGTACAATGAAACCTAGTATTACTTTACCGTAATAACCCATAGGTATCCCCTTATTCTTTTTATTCTTATGATAAGAAAAAAACAAGGTGCTGCCTAGTTTTTTTGAATATTTATAAGAAAATGTACAAAGGGGGCATAGATCCAAAAAGGATTTATGCCCCTGTTCGTTGAATAATAAAAAAATGTAATTCATAAAATTTAATGGGAGGAAAATCTAGGTAATGGGGATGTGAAAATAAAACTTTCATTCGGTCTTATTTTATTCTGTAAATTTATCCAAGTTATGTACAATTACCATTAAGATGTTCGCTTACAATTGAAGTATAAGAGATGGAGTGATTAATAAATATGCATTATGAAATGTACTCAATTTTACTTGTTATTTTTGGATTGATACTTTGGAGGCGAACAAGAGCTATGGTCCGCCCAATTAAAGGTTCAGGCTTGCGAATTTTGCTACCGCTGCTCTATATGTCACCCGCCCTTTCTGTTGTGATACAACCTTCAGTTCACATGACTTTAATAGAGATTGTCATTTCTGTGATATTTGGTACTCTCTTGTCTGTTCCATTGATTTATACAACTGGCTACGAGATTCGAGAGGATGGGAAAATATATGGAAAAAAGAGCATTGGTTTTGTGATTGCTTTAATTTTAGTATTTGTTAGCCGACGACTAGTTAATTACTTTTTACCAGGCATTGATGCTTTGACATTAAACGCTTTATCTATTATTTCTCTGTTTGTGTATGTAGGGTTATGGAGAATAATTAGTTTTATGAAATTCAAAAAAGTATATAACTCACATGTAGCCATGTAAGTCTTAGGGGTAATAATTTAATTAGTAAGAGACGAACTTTTGAATAATTACCCCATACAAAATTAATAGTTTCATATGAATTAAATGAGTGAAGGTGATGGAACCTAAATTAATAATACTTCATGATAATTAAAAAAGGATTAATGTATCACACTAATCCGATCAAAAGATATACCGCTGTTCCCCAGATAAAGATGGCGGAGAATTTGTTGAACATCTTCATTAAAACCCCTGTTCCATCTATTTTCTTCATGGTCGCACCTGCGAGCGTTAAGCCAAAAAACCACATCCAGGATACAATAATACAAGCAACGGTAAATAAGATTTGTTCTGTTCCAATATATTTTAATGCACTTGTACCAATTACGCCGACAATATCTAAAATGGCATGAGGGTTTAATAATGAAACCGAGGATGCGAAAATGATTTGTTGCCGGATTGGTAATGCTTTGTTCGCAGCATTAGCAGTTGGTTCAGACCGCCAAATCGCATATCCCATGTAAGTTAAAAACAAGATGCCAACAATCATTAGACTAATTCGTAGCCATTCAAACTGTAAGACAATAACGGATAAACCAAACACAGCTAAAAGAATTAACAGTGTATCGCACATTGCAGCTGTAATGGTCGCAGGAAATGCGCGTAGTAATTTTGGTTGTGTTGCTCCTTGAGAAAAAACAAATACATTCTGTACACCTAAAGGTAAAATAAGACCAAATGCTAAGATGATTCCGTGTAGAATGGCTTCCATTTTATCAATCCTTTCAATTCCTAACAAACTATGATACAACTAAAAGAAAAATCACATCATCATTCCCCATTGTACATAATTATCTTATTCTTGAGTAAACTTTCATCAAAAGATAGTATATAGTAAGGACAGCATTAGGAAGGAAGACAACATGGATAAACGAATTTATTTTTTAATGATCATTGCCTTTATTATCGGGATGGTTGAACTAATCATTAGCGGGATTGTCGATTTAATTGCTGAAGATTTACAAGTAAGTATCGGACAAGTCGGTTTGCTGATCACTGTTTTTGCAGTTATTTTTGCAGTGGCATCACCCATTTTACTTGTCATGACAGCTAAAATCGAAAGAAAACGGCTAACCTTGGTTTGCTTATACATATTTTTAGTGGGCTGTATCGTAACGGTATTTGCGCCTACCTATTCTATTTTGTTTATCGGAAGAATTATATTAGCGTTAAGTGGAGCACTTTTAATCATATTGTGTTTAGTAATGGCTCCAAGCTTAGTAGGAGAACAGTATAAAGGCAGGGCGATTGGAATTGTCTCTATGGGTGTGAGTGCTTCTTTAGTTTTAGGAGTTCCAATCGGACTTGTCATGGGAGATAGCTTCGGCTGGAGAGCGCCTTTCGTACTTATCACTGTATTGACAGCTTTATCCATTATTGGCGTTCATTTATTTATGGAACGTATAGAACCAAAACCTCAAATTCCGTTGAGGCAGCAACTTACAGCATTTAAAAATCACAAAATCACATTAGGGCTTACAACGACATTCCTATATATGACGGGTCATACGATTATGTATGCCTATTTTAAGCCATATTTAGAAGCAACTACTGGTTTTAGTGCGAATTGGATAAGTGTCATCTATTTCATTTTTGGTTTTGCTGCTGACACAACGGAGAGAAGGGTTGATTTTCCTACGCTTGGAAATCCAACAAGACCAACGTCCGCTAGAACTTTTAGTTCAAGTTTTACATACCGCTCCTGTCCAGGCTCACCATTTTCAGCAATTTCCGGTGCTGGATTGGCAGGTGTCGCAAATCGGGAGTTACCTCTTCCGCCACGACCAGCTTTAGCAATGACTGCTCTTTGGCCATGCTGTGTTAAATCCGCAATGACCACTCCTGTGTCATCATCTGTTACGACAGTTCCAGGTGGCACTTTTACAATCATCGGTTCCGCATTTTTACCATGTTGATTCTTCGACATTCCGTGTTCTCCGCGCTTTGCCTTAAAATGACGTTGATAACGGAAATCCATCAAGGTTCTTAGCCCTTCTTCTACCTCAAAGATGACGTCGGCTCCTTTTCCGCCATCACCTCCAGCAGGTCCACCCATTGGAACATATTTTTCACGACGGTACGCAACCATTCCGTTACCACCGTCTCCACCTTTTACATATACTTTGACTTGATCTACAAACATATTTTATTCCTCCGGTATCTATGCACCTAAATCTTTATGCAATATATAATGTTAAACTTACTTCTTCATTATGTACTTTGTATTCCTTTATTTTCGGGAATGCTTTCGTTTTGCTCATTGCAGTTAGCCATTTTGTTAGGTTTTCCCTATTTTTTAGTATTCCACTAAAATCAAAAAAGAATCGAGTTTCCTCTGATGAACAATCTATGGTGAGTGATAAATGATTTTCTCCCAGTTCGTCAACTGCTTCTTCAAGTATCACAAAAAATTGTGAGGACAATTCGGTTAGTTCCATATCGTGGTTGGATAAGTTTCGAATCTCGCCGACGAGATCATAGTCTAATTGATATTTATGTGGCTCCCAATTAAAGGTCATGATAAGTGCAGCAAATGTTGGAATTTGTAAATTTGTGAGATGGGTTTCATTTTGAGTGTCAATTACAATTTCTTCAATAATGGCCTCTACCCGATCTATTTTATTTAGCGAGATATTTCCTTTGATTAGTTGTATTTTATTTAACCAATCATGACGTGTATGTTTTAATACATCGATCGTACTCCAATTTTTATTCATGTCATTTCCCCTAAATTTCGAATCTTGTCTAAAAATTATATCAAACCTTGAAAAATAACACTACATTCTTATAGTACGATTTTTGGTAAAAAACAAAAACTCTAACCATGTGGTTAGAGTTTTAAGTGTTATTACGCTTCTTGTGCAGCTGGGTATACACTTACTTGTTTGCGGTCACGGCCTAAACGCTCAAATTTAACAACTCCGTCAACTTTTGCGAATAGAGTGTCGTCACCACCACGGCCAACGTTTACTCCTGGATAGATTTTAGTACCGCGTTGACGGTATAAAATAGATCCACCAGTAACGAATTGACCATCAGCACGTTTTGCACCAAGACGTTTCGCGATTGAATCACGACCGTTCTTTGTACTACCTACCCCTTTTTTAGAAGCGAAGAATTGCAGGTCTAATCTTACGAACATTATTGTCCACCTCCTAATAGAAGTTCAAAAAGTCCGGGAAAAATGGCTGTCGAATTTCGTTGTCACTCTGACCCTCCGGTCCTCACGTATTAAAACCAAACGCTCCGGTCCTAAGGCCTATCGTTCCTAGAAGTTCTCGGCCCTTTTTGTCCTCCTTTTTGACCATTTATTATGTTTTTATGATTGAATTTTCATATATTGTCCATAATCAAGTTCAATCGTTTGTAAGGATACAAGCATTCCTTCTAGAAGAAGCTGTACCTTTTCCTCATTTGTTTCATCCTCAAGAGGAGGAATCTGACAGCGGAGGAAACCATTTTTTTCTTGCTCCAATATCGGCTCTACGTTACATAAAGCATATATGGAATTAATGGTACCAAAAGCAACTGCTGAGGCACCTGCACAAACGATATCCTTCCCAGGAACATCATATTCGGCATGTCCACTCATTGTGAATGAATCGATTCTACCTGAACTATTACGGTTAATAGTAACCTTTATCATGATAGAAAGCCTTATGCGTTGATTTTTTCGATTGTAACTTTAGTGTAAGGTTGACGATGACCTTGTTTTTTACGGTAGTTCTTTTTAGCCTTATATTTGAAAACAATGATCTTCTTAGCGCGACCTTGCTTTTCAACTTTAGCTGTAACAGTTGCACCTTCAACAGTTGGGCTACCAACTTTCACGTTTTCGCCACCTACGAATAAAACCTTGTCAAATGTAACTGTTCCACCTTGTTCTACGTCAAGCTTTTCAACATAGATTTCTTGGCCTTCTTGAACTTTAATTTGCTTACCGCCAGTTTCAATAATTGCGTACATACTTGCACCTCCTAATATTTTGGACTAAGACTCGCCACTACACAGGCGCTCCATTTAAGGAAACTTAAATACCTGGAATGTGCGGTTGTAGCAATGGGTGCTACAAACAATAACATGAAAATATTATCACAAAAGCGTCGTTGCGTCAATATAATTATCAATATTGATCTAGGATTGAATGTGTAGCCTTGCTTTTATTTCGTCATTGCTACCTAATTGTCTAATGGTGTAATCATGTTTTGCAGAAGCTAATTCAGTTATGTAAATTTTAATGGATAAAGCATCTTCTAACCTTTTCTTATGCTCGTTATGAGCTCCTAGAAAAACATGTTTCACTTCATCAGTTGCCTCAATCCAGACAGCATCATGGTCCATCCCTTGGTGCTCCCATAGTTCTCGCTCAAGCTTAAAGACAACAGTTTCTGCAGAGTCAATCCGACCAGTACCTGAACATGTTGGACAGTTTGTCTGTAAAATAGCAGACAAGTCGTTTCGTGTCTTCTTACGGGTCATTTCCAAAATACCGAGGGAAGTAAAGCCATGAATGGTCACACGATTTCTATCTTCCTTTGCTACAGACCTTAATGCATGTATTACCTTTTGACGTTCAACATCTAGCTTCATATCAATAAAATCAATCAAGATAATTCCGCTAATATCCCTTAGTATTAACTGATTTGCAATTTCTTTTGCTGCAGCTAAATTTGTTTTAAACACGGTGTCTTGTAAATTTTCTTTTCCTTGAAATTTACCGGTATTTACGTCTATAATCGTTAAAGCTTCCGTTTGTTCAATTAACAAATAGGCGCCATTGTCGATCCACACAATTTGCTTAAGACCTCTTTCAATTTCTTTCTCAATCCCATAGAAAGAAAAAATATTTTCTTTTCCACGAAAAAAGCTGACCTTTTCTTCACCAAGTTGTTCCTTTAACTCTCGAAACGTTTGTGCATCATCAATCACAATCCCTTTAATATTTTCAAGCCGATTCTCTAGTAAAATTTTATCCGCTAGATTATTTGCATCAAATAACAAGCTTGGTGGCTTGAGCTTTTTTTGTTGGTCTTGTAACACTTTGAAACGACTTCGCCCAAATTCAAGCTCTTTCAGTATCTTTGTCTCATCTTGATTTTCACAAGCCGTTCGAATAATTAGACCCTCTTGATTTTGAAGATATGTTTGTCCAAACTTGCGCCATCTATTCCGTTCTTCTTCCTCTTTCATTTTCCGAGAGACCGCCACATAATTGCCAAACGGCAAATAAACAAGGGAAGCCCCAGGAAATTCAATTAGACCAGTTAATTTAGGGCCTTTCCGTTCCGCCCCTTCTTTCGTTACCTGGACAATGATTTCCTCACCTTGTCTAATAAAATGGGATATGCTCTTTTCTTTTTCACTAGGGGGTGAGAGATGATAGGTCGCAAGCTGTTCTCGCCCGATATAACCGTTCCTGCCTAAGCCAATATCGACAAAAGCTGCTTGCATCCCCGGAAGGACATCAATCACACGCCCCTTATAAATATTTCCGACGATTTCTTTATGTTTTGGTTGTTGGATATTTAATTCAAGAACTTTATTTCCCTCAATTACTGCTACACGCTTTTCACTTGTTTTTACATTCATTATTATTGTTTTCAAACTCTTAATCCTCACTTTGACGTTACACTTTCTTTTTTTAATGTAACCTATCTAGCAACGTCAATACAAGTAGAGAAGCTCTCCAACCGGTTGAGTAATTTTTTTATCATTAAAATAGGCATGTAAAAGCTCATTTTCATCAAGGGGAAGTTGGTTCTCCCCGTCCTTCTGTATCACAATCGGGTGCTTATATCCTCGTTGAAACATTGATAAAACGCTATAAACCATCACTGATTCATCTACTATCAATGGCTTTAACTTCGTAAAAGTATCTTGCTTTCCATAATAGCGCTCCAGTAAAAACCTCATAAACACGAAATGACGCTTCCGCCATTCCATAATAATCGAGAATATTAGGAAGGAAAGGATGACCCAGAGATTAAGATTAGTAGGACTATAGAAAACCATCCCAATTAAAATGAACACTACAACTAAGCTTGATGTAATAATCATCCGCTTATGTGCTTCAAAAAAGGAATGCCGATAAGAGAAAAACAAATAGAGAAGCTTCCCTCCATCTAATGGCCATATAGGAAGAAGATTAAAGAAAAAGATAACCGCATTATGATAAAAAAAGAGATCAAAGGTTTTTTCTGAAATAACAGAGCCTACTGTTAATAAATATGCAACTGCCACCATCCAAATATGTTGAAGGGGTCCTGCTAAAATAACAAGGAGCTCCTCCTTCAATGGACGATTTCCATGCTCATCCATCTCCGCCACACCACCAAATGGAAGGAGCTGAATCCTTTTAATTCTCCATGAAAAAAAATGGGCACATGCTGCATGTCCCATTTCGTGGACAAATATGATAAAAAATAACATCAATAACTCTCTAAAATGCGCAGTAATAACTGCCACACCGACGATGAGCCAAAGTAATGGATGTATTTCAATTCTTCTGAGGAGTTTAAAATATTTATTCAAATTTTATCACCTGTATCGGATCAATAAATGTTTCACCTTGCTTAATTGCAAAATAATACGTTCCTTTGTTGTCACCTTCTGGATCTTGAACTTTACCAACCTCTTGGCCAGCCTCCACATAATCATAAAGCATAACGTCGACAGTTCCTAAATTTCCATACCAAGTTTCAGAGCCATCACTATGCTGGATCACAACTGTTTTACCAAGATCACCTTTAACTGCCAACTCAATCACTTTTCCTGAATTCATTGCTTCCACTACCTTACTGTCCGTTTCCACAATAATTCCTTGGCCATTTGCTTCAAAAGTTTCAGTCACTTTTCCTGCAGCAGGAAGAGCATATTTACCTGGTGTAGGGCTCTCGTTTTTTTCTTTATTTTGATTGATTGGGATCAATGCTAGTGGACTGCCAAATGTATCTTTATACCATTCAGTTACAGCAGCAAATTGAAATTCAGTCTTCATTGTACTTGATACAAAATGCCGGACATTCTCAAATGTCGGGGATTGATTTTTAAATACGATTCCTATTGATAAAACAAGAATAGCCGAGAGTAACACTTTAAAAAGAAAAACTTCCTTTCGAAAAAGAGGATGCCCACCTTCTCCTGGTTCACCGCCATTAAAAGATGTGTATGTACTACCCCCGTAACGTTCCTCATCACTCGCTAAAAAGGGAGGAGCTGCTTTTCGAGGGATGGAAGTGTTAGAGTTTCTCTCACGCTTTCTCTTTTCAATCCGCCTTCTAATATCATTCGCTCGCTTACTCATATTTTCACATCATCCCTTGTCCATATTATTTGTACAAGTTTATGTTTGAGAGAGTTCGGTTATGACTATATGAAGCTTTTTATATAGTAAATAAAGAAGGATGGGATTACTCCACATCCTTCTTCCTACACTATTATTTCTTTCCTGGATTATCCGGTTTTCCCGGTTTTTCAGGCTTTCCTGGTTTCTCTGGCTTACCCGGTTTTTCAGGCTTTCCTGGTTTGCCGTCATCTCCTTGCACGTTGATGATTAGCTTTCCTGCTGCTAGTTGTCGAGCTTCGTTACCAAACTGGTCTCTTACAATTACTTCAATCTCAGCACCATCTGCAACTACGCTAGAAACTGCAGTCCAGTATCCTTCATAGACACCAGATGAGACCTCTTGTAATGGAAGTTCTGTAACATCGCTAAGACCTACTGTATTTGTCAATGGTAAACGAATTGCGTAGTATGCGTTCAATCCTGGTTCACTTGTGAATTCAATCTTCACACTCTCACCTGATTTTAAATGTACATCGTCTGTAGGTTTTAGATCAGCTATCGTTATTTCGCCAAATTTAGCAAATACTGTAACTTGATTATTCGTTGAATTACCCGCTTTGTCAGTAGCAACTACTACAATTTTGTTTTCACCATTTTCAACTAGAACACGTTTTGTAAAGCTACCATCTGTTATTGTTGCGCTCTCACCATTTACTGTTACAGTATCGATATTCTCATCCTGTACAGTACCTGTTACAGTAATAGCTTCTTTATTTGTCTTTAAACCATCTTCAGGACTAGTTATAGCTAGCTCAGGTGCTGTTTGGTCAAGTATGACAACTACAGCTTCTGATTCGTCCGTAATACCAGTTTCAGTTGATGCCTTCGCAGTCAATGAATTCTCACCAACTTTTAATTCAACATCTACAGAATACGTACCCTCAGCAGTTGTATCTGTTGTTGCTACTTCTTCACCATCGTTAAATACGTGAACAGTTGTTGTAGGAGCAGCCTTTCCTTCAACTGTTACATTAGGATTATTTGTGAAAGACCCTGTCACTGGTGAAGTAATCGTAGGTGCTGTTACTTCATAATTAACTGTAGCACGAATCATATAGTTACCTTCATCTTCTGGTGCCAGTGACCAACCACCACCGACAAACTGCCAGCTTCGGCCAGAAAACTTACCATCTTCATCAGTTCCGAGTCCAGGTGCATTTGGATTTGGATCTGCTTGGATGTACACCATATAGAAGTCGCCTTCTACAATGATTCCTTCTGCAGCTAGATCAACATTTGTCCATTGGCCCGTACGAAGTGCTGTTGCATCAATTGGTCCAGCCAGTTTCTTACCTGGAGCTCCATCTGTTCCAGTAGCATCCCATACTTCTACCTTGAATTTTGTACCCCCTGGAGTTGGCCATGAGGTATCCCAGAAACGGAAGAGTCCTCCTGTAACAAGTGCTGTATCATTACCTTCAGCTAAAGACATTTTCACAGCCCAGCCATTTCCAGCATCATAAAAGGCACGAGCATTTTCCGCTGTACCATCATCATAACCAATTTCCCCTGGATATCCGATGAATGGTCGTAACTCAATATTTTGTTCTAACGCTCCGCCATCCAGGACAACTTCAATTGATTCACTGTAGTAGGAAGGTGCCATTACACGAATAGTATATGTGCCTTCATAAGCTGTAAGTGAATAATGACCATTTGCATCTGTCTCAACAGGAGTTACATTAGCATCTTCTACAAGTAACAAAGTTGCACCTGAAACTGGTTCACCTGTTGCTGCATTTGTCACAGTACCGGAAACCGTTCCTTTAGTTTTTTCTTCTAACACAAAGTTTGCTACTGCCTCACCATCGGCCTCAACTGTTACAGTTTGCTGAGCTGGATGATATCCATAGCTTTCCGCAATTACTGTAAAATCTCCTGTTCCATGAATTAATTCATATGCTCCAGTTGCAGGGTTAGTTGTAACAGATCTACCTGATTCAACAATACTTACTTGAGCATTTAATGGTAATGCCTGTGGGTTAACTTTATCAATATTGATTTCCTTCATGCCAATGTGTGGACCTGCAGGTTTAATTTTGGCAGGATCAACTTTTTCCCCTTCTTTAAGGTCAACTGAGGTTTCTCCTTTATCAAACGTTATTCCTAATTCAGCATTATTTGTGGTTGTCAGTGCCTGATTAGAAAGGCGCACATCATCAATGTACCATCCATCACGAACTACACTTCCATCTGTCGTAACATTAAAGCCAATAAAAATTCTTTGACCTGCATACGCAGATAAATCAACTTCCGCAGACTGCCAGCCTGAAGATATGTCCGTAATACGACGCAGCTGTGTCCAGCTTTCCATATCTGTTGAAACAAATACATGACCGAAATCCCAGTTACGTTCAAGATTATACCAGTTCATGTATTGTAGATATGCAGGGCCTTCAGCTGGTATGTCTATAGGAGGCATTACTAGAGTCATATTACCACGACTAGCATATGTTCCTGATAGATTTGTAGCATACACTTTCTCGCCTGAATAAGCACCATTTGGTCCACTTGTTGGAGCACCCCATTGCCAAGAATCCTCAGCACCATATGAGAACCAACCTAATGGAGTAGATTCAAAGTCTTGGAAATATCCAACTGAAATTCCTGGTTTTACGGAAACTTCATAAACGTCTGTTGTTACATCATTTTGACCAAAATCAACAACCTGCCAACGATATGAAACAGAAGGCACTGAAATTTCTTCCCCTGGAATTACCGCCTCATATGTTCCTTCTTTGTAATTTCCTGATGTTTGAGTAGCTGCTACATTCACCCATTCACCAGCTTGATTTTCGTATTGAAGCACAACAGAAGTGATGCTAACATTGTCTTGAACAGAAATAGATAGTGGTAAATCCATACCTGCATACGTTTCGCCCGGTGCTGTATGCTCAAAAGTTGGAGCTGCTTCATCCGCACCGTCTTTTGCAACCTGACCTTTAATTTTCCCTAGCCCAGTAGCTACTGAGGATACAGCTAGATATGCGTTAACCAATCCATATCCGTAACCAAAGTTTGGAGAAGCTGGGAAAGTACTATCAGTTAAAGGTGTTGCAGTTGTTGTGATAATTTCTTCGATTTGATCAATGGTTAATGATGCATTTGCTTGTTTTAATAAAGCTACTACAGCAGAAATATGGGGTCCAGCCATTGATGTTCCGTTCCATCCACCCTCATAACCACTCCCAGGCACTGAAGATCGAATGTTCACTCCCGGGGCAGAAATATCAGGTTTCATATCTCCTGGATACGGTGATGGACCTTGTAACGAGAAGCTAGCTAAACGATTATTGATATCTGTAGCTCCTGTCGCAAATGATTCTGGGTAGTTTGCTGGATTTGCAATAGAACCAGGTCCACCCGGATTTGATAATGTTGTATTACCTGCAGAGAATTCCGGGAAGATTTCCGCTTCTCTCCAGTTTTNNTTCATCTAATCCTCGTCCTCCACCCCACGAGTTGTTCACAACATCCGGAGCCATATCCGGATTACCTCCTGGAGCAATAATCCAATCCCCAGCTTCTAATAGGTCAAAATCTGATCCGCCAGCTGATGTAAATGCCTTTACAGCAATCCACTTCGCACCTGGAGCAACCCCAATTTGATTCCCACCATTTGGCTCAGCTCCAACCATTGTACCTGTAACGTGAGTTCCGTGTCCGATATCATCCATTGGAGCAGTCCGTCCAGCCGTGGCATCAAACCAGCTATATTGATGATTCGGATTATTTGGATTGGCTGGATTATATCCACGGTACTGTTCCATTAGTGCCGGATGGTTCCATTGAACACCCGTATCAATACTAGCCACAACTGTACCTGATCCATCAATTCCCATTTCCCAAACTTGCGGAGCACCTACACGATCAATATTCCACTCAATGTTTTGAGGGCTTGCTTTTGATTCAATAGCAACCGATGTCTCCACCTTGGCTGGAGTATGCAATTGACGATTTTCATTCGGTAACACCTTTTCAACCTCAGGGAATGTTGCAATTTTTTCCATAACTTCCTTAGTGGCAGTTAATCCCATTCCATTTACAATGAAGAAGGATTTAATATCCTTTGCATTACCAGCAGCTTCTTCTTTTTCAAGGTACTCCTTTACATTGCCTTGTGTTTCGATTGCAGTTGTTCGTAGTTCCGAAACGATAGCATTTCGCTTTATCGATTTCGTTTGAGCGACTGTTGCTTTTTGTAAACTTGCTTTTTTAGCAGCTTCATTTGCCACTTTCTTTGAATCTACTTGTTCCTTGAATTTAACAAGAAATGTAACCATTTTGTCATTAGCGAATTGGTCTTGTAAGCTC
>NZ_JBALOX010000091.1:0-1973 GCF_036965165.1 Bacillus sp. JJ1521
GTAAGTCAAAGTGTATCATTTCATTGCAAATCTAGCTAAAGCGATTCTTACGGCAACAGGTGGAATTAAGGTTTATAACAAAGAGAAGCTGCCAAAGGATGGCGCCTATGTTATTGCTTGTACACATACAGGTTATATCGATATTTTGTGGCTCGGTGTTTCATTGCTGCCACGGCAAATTCATTATATGGCAAAAAAGGAATTGTTTACGAACAAACTACTAGGTGGCTTTTTATCAAAACTGAATGCATTTCCGGTTGACCGTAACAACCCAGGGCCAAGTGTTTTAAAAATTCCATCTAGGTTGCTCTCGAAGGGGGAGGTTGTTGGAATTTTCCCGAGCGGTACTCGTACGAATGAGCAAACTGCGCTTAAACAGGGAGCAATTACAATCGCGCAACGCAGCAAGGTTCCTGTTGTTCCGGCGGTGTATATTGGGCCAAATACAGTTAAGGAATTATTGAAGTTTAAAAAAGCAAAGCTTATTTTCGGTGACCCCCTGTTTATTACATCACCTGACATGGACGCAAAACAGGCACGCGATCATTTCACCCAAGAATTAGTGATAAAATTAGGGATCCTTCGTGATGAGTTAAAATAGGTGGGCAAACGCTTGGAGCTCAATTTCCAAGCGTTTTATAATTGAAACTTATCCTTGATCATTTTGGCAACTTCTTCAGCGCTTAGGTTCGTATTGTCTATCCTCAGGTAGTTTTCGAACGTAATTTCACCATCATATGAATTTAAGCGGTGCTTTTCCATTGTTTCTTTTATATCATTTTCAGACCATTCAATGTCGCGTTTCTTAGGCTTGTGTTCCAGTCGATTTGGTGTTTTATTTCTTTCAAGTCTTTCTTCCAAGTCAGCCTCAAGTTCCACATAGTACACGGTGGCTCCTCTTGATTCAAATAGTTCAGAAAGTCCCTTCACATACTCCCAATCGGATTCAAGGTTAAACATCCAGACATAGGTGAAAATCATACCGTACAAATCACTTTTTGAAACTTCTTCAAATATTTCCTGGCGAAACAATTTAACTAGCCGTTTCCCCTCTTTTGTACTGTAGTCAAAAAAGTGACTCACTAAATCGATCGTAATGTGGTTATGAAAAAGCTTTAATTCTGTTATTTTTGCTAATTCCTGCCCGACCGTCATTTTCCCAACCGCTTGCGGACCAAAGATATGTACAAATTTCATAATGTTTCCTCATTTCTTTTTGAATATTCTACCATAAATGTACAAAGTTTCACGTAATATTTTTTGTATATGTTATTAAAAATCATAGAATGAAAATAAAAAACATAGGCCGCCTGCTAAAAGCCATAGAAAAAAATAAAAGCCATAAAATCTAGATTCTCACTTAATCCTAGTACATAACCCGGTCTTTTTAGACATATCAGAGGTTAAAATGTAGTCCAAACTTGAATCTCAACCTAACATCATTTACGATTGGGGTAATTCGTACATAAGGGGAGTGGGCAATATGGCAAGTGTGTATGATTTTGTAGTGAAAATGGCGAACGGAGAAATGAAGTCACTCAAGGAATATGAAGGACAGCCACTTTTAATCGTCAACACAGCAAGCAAATGTGGATTCACACCACAATTTCAGGGATTGCAGGGGCTTTATGAAAAGTATCAAAAGGATGGCTTGGTTATTCTTGGGTTCCCTTGTGCTCAATTTGGGAATCAGGAATTTGAGAAAATCGAGGAGACCACTTCATTTTGTGAAACCAATTATGGGGTAACATTTCCGATGTTTGCAAAAATCGAAGTAAACGGTGACCATGCGGATCCCTTGTTTCAATTTTTAAAAGACGAACAAAAAGGTATATTGTCAAAAGCGATTAAATGGAACTTCACTAAGTTTTTAGTTGATCGGAATGGTCAGGTTGTGGAACGATATGCCCCACAAACCGAGCCCGCTAAAATAGAAAAAGACATCGAAAAGGTATTATAAAGTGAAACTTCAA
>NZ_JBALOX010000091.1:2049-24291 GCF_036965165.1 Bacillus sp. JJ1521
GCCACAGGACGTGGCGTCCTTAGTCTTTGTTCCTTTTTTCGGGCTTTTACGGGCAGTTATCCCCCGCCTAAACTTCTTAGTTTTCACTAATATTTTCGGTGTGTTATTACTGCCCGTTAATGCGGGATAAATATTCTTCGATGATTTTCCACTCTTGGAGCTTGCCTTCAAGAGTTTTGTTGTATTTTCCAGGAACAGGACTCGTGGACGGAAGCTTGATGATTTCAACCCCTGGTAAGCGATTGAACCCAATGAATTTTTTATAACTTTGGTATGATTTTGTCCCATTACAAACAATTAAGCGAAGGCTAGGATGATTTTTTACAAAAGCCTCAATCTCGTTCGGTTCCTCATTTTTAATATTGGAGTCCAAACTTCCTTCCCGGTGGCAGCTATATAACACATCCCAAAGTGCAATGTTTTTTTCTTTTAAAAATGAAATCTTATCCTCATAGTTTGTTAGTTCATGGCTATTAAAAAGCATGAACATGATTTTCCAAAAATGATTGCGTTTGTTGCCGTAGTATTCCTGTTTATTTAATGATTCTACACTTGGCATCGACCCGAGAATCAATACTCTTGTGTCTTCACCGGCAACAGGTTCCAGACCAAAAATTCTCTCCACAAATATCACCTTTTCTGTTATGTTAGGTCTATTAAACGATTCGAGGTCTTTTAAAATGAAACAATCTATCGTTATTGAAGCACCAATTACAGATGTATTTGACGGCATTGCAACCGCTAGTCTACGTGAAAAATGGTTTCCAAACGTAACTTCTATTCGTTATTCTAACCCAAATGAAGAGTCGAAAACAGGGGCTTCCTTTCAACTGACAGCTGAGGAAGGTAAGGAGCACGTTTCGTTACAGGGAAGAAATAGGGAGGTTTTCCGACCGTCGGACTTCGCGTTCGAACTTGAATCCCAAACCTATATCATGACTTTTTCGTATCACCTGCAGCAACAGGGTGACCATACGTTAGTTGAGCAAGAGTTTGATACAAAGTATCATCGCCCTATTATGAACATGATTGATAAGCTTTTTAAAAGTTCGACAAAACAGACCGGTGAATTAGTACTTAACAGTTTAAAAGAATTATGTGAAGCTGGGTTAGGATCTAAATAGAGCTACCCAGCTGTTTTCTTTTCAAGATTGATTATGGCCTTGGACTAAAAAACAAAAAACGTACCTTTTGCTACAACTTTCTGGTTTTTTATTACCTTCATGACATACTCCCCCATATCTTCAGGGGTTCTTATTGTATTGTGTATGCCTCCCCAATCAGGAGGAATTTCATCTTCAAATTGTTCGTACACTTCTGAAGTATCTCCCTGGACGGACTCGATTATGATCGTAAACTTTCCACCCTTTTGATCAGGAAAATAGAATGAATAATAGACTTCCTCATTTGGTTCAAATATTTGTACCGGACTTGTTATTACCCCATTTTCAACATCATAACCAAATTCTACTGTTTCAGTTGCAAATACTGGTGCGATTAAAAGTGCTGAAATCAGGGAGTATAGTAGTAGCAAACCCATCGCGCCAAATATTCCTAAAGTACTTCTGCCACCCGAATTCGCAATTTCAGGTTTCAAGAACTTCCCATTATTTTGGAACTTTTTAATTTTACCAGTAGCTTGTTTATAATATAAATAATTGCCTTTCATTCCTAAAAATACGGCCGTTAATATCCCAATTAAAAAATCAGTACCTTCACTATACGAATCTAGCGAATATAAGATCACGTCCGTAACTAACCAGATTAAGATAATACCCAAAATCACTTTGTACATTTTTCGATAACCTAACCACAAAAAGATCAAAATGAAGGCTGCCCAGTTCCAACTTCTCTTTTTGATTGTGTCTTCTAAAATTCCCCACTTTTGAAAGTAGTAATCTGAGTTCTCACCCACATAGAGTCCTAAAGCATCTACTTCTGTTACTTCTATATCTTGAGAATCAATTCCCCCTGATGGGTTCTGCTCCTTTAGTGATAACCCACATCTAGAACAAAAATTCGCCCCTTTATTTTGTTTTTCTCCGCATTCTGTACAATACAAACTAACCCCACTCCTAATCTATTAACCTCTTCTTGGATTTTCATGAACTCCGATTATCGATGTGATAATATGTAATGAGTCCCATTCACCGTCTGATACAAATGTAATTGGGTATTTTTTTCGGAATATCTTTTGATTAATTTCTTCTATCGAGAGTCCATTTTTATCTAGATATCTAACTTCACCGCAAAGATTTTCAAGATACTCTAATTTTTGTTGCAGTTTCTTTTTCCCATCGCGTATGTAACCTGCATGACAACAAAACATTGTGCCGAAGTCATGAGTGAGGACCTTTCGGATTGAATCCATGATTTGAGGAATCGATTCAGATCTCATCATCACTTTTGTTTTTGGGGATACATACAAATCACCCGAAAACAGTGTTCCCGTATCTTCATTCAATAGGACAATATGGTCTTCTGCATGGCCTGGCGTATGCAAAACTTTCCACTCTTTTTTCCTAGAATGAATGGTATCTGAAATCGGAAGTGGGTTAAATTCCCGTCGGTTACCCCAAATTTCCTGGCGATATTTTGGGTAAGGCGCTGGTTGAGAGCAAATGTCGATTCCGAGTGGCGAAATATAAATTGGGATGTTCAAATTGTCTTGAATCCACGGAGCTGTGCCGGAGTGATCTTCATGACTATGTGTTAAGGCAACTACATCAAATGACGCTTCTTTTATAAAAGGAATAATTCTATTTTCATAGCTTTGAGCCCCTGTATCCACAAGCATTCCATCTGTTACAAAGAAAAATACGTTGGGTATATTTGGAACTTCTATTTCAACACAAGTCACATTTTCTTTTTCGTATACTTCCATCAATTTAATTCACTCTCCACAATTTAATAAAGAGACCTCGGGCTATCAGCCATCGTATTTGCAAGAATAATATAAATCAGTAAATTCGCAGGTAAAAGAATAAAGATGAGTCTCACTCCAAAAGAAGATATGCCAAAATACTCTGCGATCCCCCGCAAACACCCATTATCGACTTATCTGTTGATGATTTTCTTAATTTTTGATTCAACCAAATTCCCCCCTCTACATTTAGAAAAAGGCACTTTTTCTTCAAAAAGAAGAGTACCTTTTTCATTGTTATCTTTATGAGGCTTTATCTGTTGGATGTTTCTTATTACTTGGTGCAAACCAACCCAGTAAGGCAATCCCCACTAATACTCCATAGAAAATTAGGGTCCAACCGGTGCTATGAGGAAAATGAGGATCTAAGACCCCTATATCCTCATGGGCAAGAGTAATAACCGCAAGTTTGACACCAACCCAAGCTACAATGGCATATGCCGTTGTCTCTAGTGCCGGGCGCTTTTCGAGAAGCTGCACGAACCAGGTCGCTGCAAATTTGATTAGGATTAGGCCCGCAATACCGCCAAGAACCACAACAATAAATTGTCCTCCATCCATACCACCGAAATCGCCAAGTGGCGAATCTGGAAGACCAAGGGCAATAGCAACGGCAGCCAAAATTGAATCGATCGCGAAAGCAAGGTCAGCTAATGCAATTTTACCCGTTGTCGGCCAAAAACCTTTACCAGCTGCTTCCTTTTCATTTTCCTGAAGACTATTTTTATTGTCTTTTCCAAACTTATTCTGGATAACATGCTTTAACCCTAGATAAAGGAGATAGAGAGCTCCTATCGCCTGTATTTGCCAAACGTTTGCGATAAATGAAATGGCAAAAAGTGCACCAAACCGGAAAACAAAGGCCATAATGATTCCGTAATTTATCGCTCTTTTTTTCTGATCCTCTGGTAAATGTCTGGCTATAACTGCTAATACAAGGGCATTATCAGCTGATAACAATCCTTCCAAGCCGATTAATATTAACAAAGCCCAGGCATATTCTAGCCATATTGTCTCCATCCATTTCGCTCCCATCGTAACTAAGAATATCTTTCAAAAGTTACTACAATTAGATTTTCCCTTTACAGAAGTGCTATCCTTTCATTTTAAAAAGGATGTAATTACCAGAAGATGAGACATGTTAGTTAAAATATTTGATGCTTAATCCAAAGTAAATTAAAACCGTAACGACAGTAAATCCTGAGAAAAATAAGACTTTATTTTGCTTTGACCAGTTTTTCATCCATCCCCAGCGTTTCTTATCGACGTCTAACCAAAAGTAGTCGGCCAAGACAGCTAATACAAGAATAAAAAGTGCAATGAAAGGACTCATTTTATTGCCTCCATTTACCTACATTTTCGATTGAGAATTAGTAAATAATATAGTCCTTGGCATCCTTGGAAAAATCCATCATCCAGATAAGTCCCATAAATAAAATCCAAATAATAATTGGAATAGCGAAGCCCATGAAAGCTTGGCTCCATGTATATCTATTTTTCTTTTTTCGTAAAAGACGATCTGTAACAAAATATAATAGGGCTATGCTTAAGCTAACCCATTTGAGGATGGAACCGAATAGCAAGTGAAAGACGATAGATAAATATGGTTCAGACCGTTTCATCCAGTTTTTCGTAATGGATTCTGATATGAAGTCGCTTATGATAGATGTGATTGTTCCGTAAACGAAGATGACTGGAAAGCTGTACATGAGGTAGATCGGCACGGATGTTGTAAAACTCCACAAATACTCATTTATGGAGTTGACTTCACTTCCAAATGGGTTTGGAACAAATAAGCCAAATATGACCGCAAATAGGCCACCTGTGATAGATGCTGAAAGTAGTTTTCTAGGTAATACGTGATTTGTTCTTTTAATAAACGTCAAATCCCATCAACCCCATCCAAAAATTACCTTTATTTTGAGCGTAACACAGTGATCCCGACCAATACAACAACAATAATTCCAATAATCATCCAAAAATTGCTACTCATAAATACATTCTTAAATCTAAAGGGAGCATCATGGACATAGACTGCTTTTACAAAATGACCTGCTTCAGTCTCCACAGCTATGGCTTCATTGATTGGAATATCCCCAATTTTAAAATAACGTGTGCCAATCTCAAAATAGTTTGAGGCATTTCCATAATAATCTCCGCTTTGCTCATCTGGTTTTGTTTCTACTTTGCCAATCATGTTCCCTAACTCAGATTGATTGAGTAGAATATCTTCTTTTACCTCATATACTTTCCCGTCATGAACGACAAAGGCAATCGCCCAACTAAGAGCACCGGCAAAGTTTGTATGGATCAATAAAAATACGATCGTTAAACTAAGTATTTTTTTCATAGTATTTCTCCATTAATGTAATATCCCTAAATAGTACAAAACAAAATACATTCCAAAACATAGGATAGAACCGATTAAAAAAGGACTGATTATTAATGTCAATTTTTCGTGCTGTGGTTTGTAGCGCCCCAGTAGCATATCAAAAACGGCTACTTGACTGTTTTTCGCTAAGACATCGCCAGTGGGGCTCATTAAAAATGAAAATATAATATATATACAGGAGCCAAGGAACATGGTGTTGACGAGGTTTGTTTCAAAATACAGCGATATACCGTAAAGTATACTTAATTCGAAAACTAACACTAATAGAACGAGGAACACATATTTTTTCATGAAACCTACTCCTTTCTTTATACATTTACGCTCGTCATTGGCAGAAGTTTCAGATTATTTAATATTTTTCTCGATACATAAAAATAAGCGCTAGCCAACATGACCAGCGCTTACTAAATTTCAACTAATCGAAGGTAACATTTAAGCTAAATCTTCCCTCGATTGTGCCTCGATTAACTCTAGATACTTTAAATTGCTCAGCTCGATCTACCATATCTGTACTCGTATTGCCAGGTGGAACATTGAAAAAAAGAGTGGAACCATCCTTTCTGAATGCTTGAACCATTATGGAATCCGTACTCGTTGGGCTGTTATATACAGAAACAAATACCGTTGCATCTTTTTCATGGAATACTTCCCAAATATTTAAACTAGAGACCTGGTTTGTTAGTTGTAGGTTCCCAGTGATATTCCAACTGTTTTCTTCAAGTTTTGGTTGTTATTTTTGTTTTTGGGGATTTCTTTTTCCTCGACAATTTCTTTACACCTCTTCCAACACATATTTCTTTATTCATGTGTCAGAAGTTTAATGACTTGGACGAATACCTTAAGGAAATAAACCAAATTGGTAGATTTACGTAGTAGAAATGCCTTTTTTTTCCTAGGGCTACTATACTCTGGAGCACTTTTAGCTATGTAATTCGGTTGTCTATTCTCTATCAAAATTCACATTTGCACTGCCCCAAATCCGTTCTAGGGTAATCTGTTGGCCTTGTTTTAAAACGTATACATCAGGATTACTAAGTGTAACCCATTGCTCAAACCCGAAGTTTTTATTGTAATGATTTAATAGCAATGACATTAAGCCCCCATGTGAGACTATGATTATATGTTCACCATCACTTTTTAAAACATCATCGACCACTTCAATGATTCGGTTTGCGGCTTCTCGACTAGATTCTCCACCTTCATATGTAAGGTCAAAATCTTCATAGGTTGCTTTTAATTTTTCGAACCAATCTGGCATATTCGTTGAACTTAATACCCGTTCCGCAAGTAGAGGATTCGTTTCAATGTCGATACTTAATTCATTTGCGAGAGGCTGAATGGTTTGAATAGCCCGTTTGAACGGACTTGAAATGATACGATCAACATTCCTGTTATTAAAAAAGGTGGCTAGTTCAACAGCTTGTTTTTGGCCTTTTTCAGTTAGGCACGCTTCTGGTTCCTGCCCCTCAGCTTCGCAATGCCTGATCATATAGATTGCTTTCATGAATACCACTCCATTTTAAGAATGTATTGGTTCTTCTACTTCCCTCACGAGCATCCACTTCCCATCTGTAAGTTGCCACGTCTCAATGGTGAAAAGTCTTGCAATCACCTTTTCATCTTTTTCAATTAACAATTCATAAAAGACGGCTGCATTCTCGGTATCCTTCATACGAATGACTCGTTTTCTGAATTTCTTTTGTGCCCCTAGCAGTTGTTTAACGGACTCCCGCATGCCAATAATTGCTTCTTCCCTACTAAATAGCATTGGTTTTTCATTAGAACCATTAAAAAAAGTAACATAATAGTCTTCTGCCATTCTTTCTAAAGCAGATGTGTCCCCTGTCTTCATTGCTTTGTTCCAATCTATGATAAATTCATCATGCATCTGAGTAAATTCCGCTACTTGATTTTCCATTTTTAACACGTTCACTGTCCCCTTTTAAACCTTATTCGTATGTATGTTAAATTCAACAAAAAAGATGTGAAATCCTGCTTGGATATCACACCTTTAAAAGTTTGGACATATAAAATTCATCGACATATACTCCGTTGATTAGCAGGGAATGTCTTTTGGTTCCTTCGATTTCAAATCCTATCTTTTTATATAAAGATAAACCTGCTGCGTTTTGAGTTATTACGGTTAATTCCAAACGATGGATTTGATGGATTAACGCCCATTTTTCCAGTTCCTGAAATAATTTTGTACCTACTCCTTTTCCCCTAAAATCCTGTAAGAGTCCGATAACTATGTACACAGAGTGTTTGTTTCTCCTGGCATTGCCACCAATAGCCATTAAGAAACCAATTATTTTATTATCTACTTCTGCAACAAGAATCGTTGAGTTCTCATCTGTCCCGATTCTTTCTATCATTTTTCGCTGCTGGTCGGGATTTGGCTTCCTTTCCCCCGCTTCCCAAAGCATATATTCTGATGTATTCTCAACCTGCTGAGTGAGTTTAACAAATTCCTGGGCATCTCCAAGCGTGATTTCTCTTACAAGCACTTTACCTCTCCCCCTTTTTTAATTGCTATAAATCTATCTCCATTATGACATAGGCTTTACCGTCTTTTGTGAAACGATCGTTGGTTTCATGTAACCCAAATTTTTTATAAAAATCCACCTTATTCTCTCTAGCATTACACCATATTTTCTTCAGGTGGCGATTCTTTGCTTCCCATATCACATAGTCTAACAATCTACTTCCGTACCCGTTACCTTGTTCATGTTGAAATGTCGCAAACTTACGAAATTGAGCCTCATTATTATTGATAAAAAGGGAAATCACAGAAATTAGAATATCTTCTTTAAAAAGTCCAAAATGAATCCCCACATCATCATCTTCTAATTTTATGTAATCAAAGTCCTTTTCAGGCCACATGACCCTATGTCTGATTTCCCAAGCTTCTTCCTTTTCGATTTTTGTAATGATGGTTTCCATAGTCCTCTCCTATTTTCCGTATACATATATTCTACACAAATATAATGGAAGTATCTTCAAAAAATAAGCGTTAATCCTTTGATTAACGCCACGAGCAATCGGAGTGAGCAGGAGTTGTCTGTCATAATTCCTTCGTATAAAGGATGTAATCTGTAAAATAACCATCCACTTGGAACTCTTTCATCCGTGTTTGTTCTGCTTTTTGAGTCTTCTTATTCGTAAAATAAACATGGACTTTCTTCCCGTTTTTGTGCAATTTCTCTACAATCTGGTTTGTGACTTCACTAGATTCTATACCTACAATTGGATAGTTTGAAGAAATAGCCTTATTTAAATCAAATTTTCCTTTTTTAAATAAAAGCGTAAGTGGAATATCTGGTGCTAACGATTTAATCTTTTCTAGGCTTTTAGGAGAAAAGGATTGAAGGATCACTCTTTGATCATTAAGTAAGTTATATTCTTTTAAGAGTTCAATTACTTTCTCCTCCATGGCTAACTGATTATCCACAAGTCTCGTTTCAATATAAAAATTCTCAGTTTCCGCAAAGGAATCAAAAATTTCGCGCAAACTTGGTATTTCCTCTGATACCATTTTGTTATCGAACGTCGATATCGTATTGAATTTTTTTAATTCCTCCAACGTATAATCTGAAACCTTCCCCTTTCCGTTCGTTGTTCGATTGATAGTTTCATCATGCATAGCCACAAGTTCACCATCTTTTGTCATACGGAGATCAATTTCTAAATAATCTACTCCATCTTTGGAAGCAATTCTATAGGCCGTCAATGTATGCTCATTAAACCGATCATTTGCTCCTCTATGTGCTATTATTAGTGATTCACCTGCATTTTCAGGCTCTTTTTCACTTTCTGTTATCGCTAATGTGATGGTAGCAAATCCGACGCTGATTAACAAAGTAAGAATTAAGTATCTTTTTATCAAACTATACCTTCCTAACGTTTCTTAATGATTTATATTATTTACACTTCCCACAAAAGACATTTTAATTAAGCAAAAAAACACGTCAAATTTGTAGTTGGGGACACTGCTAAATTAGCACACAGGTCTCTCCTTTTTCATCATAAGCGTTCTTAAAATCAAACGCAAAAGGAGAAGGTCCTTGTTGAATATAAAAGTTGTATCTTTTGAATGCCTCTTCCCACGTGACATCCTTTGCCTTCTCTGTCCACCAAATGACATATGAAAGATGTTTCTCCTCATAAGGCTCCATCCATCTGCTTCTATTTCTTAATGCTTGACTGTGCTTGCCTGAATAGGTAAAACGAAATAAGGATTGTAGACTTTTCCATACAGTTAGTGTTAGGGCAGGGTAACCATTCACTTCAGCGTCTATAGGAAATGGAACTTTATCCGATGAAAAATCTTCCACAAGATGTCCTGATAAATATGCCTGACGCATTACTTTATATCCCATTTCATAAAACTCGCGAGATACGGGGTGGTCATATGGGTGACTTAGCCTACCAACTGTAAGAATCGAAACTAATGACATAAACAGACCTCCATTTATAGTCTATATCTAGGTATATTCAGGTATGAAGGGTTCTTATGACTTCTTTACAATTAGAAAATCCACTCCCAAAAGAAAGCGGATTCAAGTTATCAATATATTAGTTCTTATTGAAAATCGTCTGAGGTTAAGCCCCATTCAAGTTTGTTAGGATCTGTTTTTCCACCTAGCAAAATTGTATACGTTTCAGAATCTCTGGCATCAAAGATAATTTCACCCGTTAAGGAATCACCTTCCTTGATTTCCCCTGAAATTTGGCTGCCAAAACTGAATTCCTTTCCTGGTGTTACATTGTTCCAATTGACAACATCGTCTACAAAGATTTTAAATGCCAAAACATCTTCTACTTTTACCACTGTTGATGATCTGCTTGTTACGGTTGCGCTCGCAACAACGTATGTACCCCTTAGAGCCTTCTCGCCATCTTCACCTGATTCATGCTTAATGCTGTCTATCGTTATCTCAAAATCACCTTTTGTGGTTTTGTAAAGTCCAGTTTCTCCTACTGTTAAAGTGCCGTCCTCACTAATTCCGTCTCCCCCTGTTTCCGAACTTCCACCACAAGCACTGATTACTAACACTAATAAAACAAGTACTGACAATAGACCAAATTTCTTCATTCCACAAACCCCCTTTTTGTATTTAAAAATTGATAATATTCAGAAATATTATATCAAAAGTCTAGTATAATTGAAAGCGAACACATGGCATAATTGCTAAAAATTAATGGTATTGTTCACTAAGAAAACTTAATTATGATTTGCAGCAATTTCCCTAGCTCTATTGGACTAAATAGAGCAAGAAATACCTTCAGAATAACGGCTCTTCACTATTTGTTAGTTCAAGATAAAATGGATAGATTACCATAAAAAAATAAAATAGGCTAACAAAATAATTAAAAAGAATATGTGAGAATCAAAATAGGAATTCAAAAGAGACAATAAAGGTGCTATAAAAACAATAGCAGTAGTTCTCTTTCTAGTGCGAGGGGAAATGTATTGCCTTTCTCCACAATAAGGGCAGATCAAAGCCCTTTTAAATGTTAAGGATTTTTTGATGGTTTGTTTCCAACTCCATGTTTCATTGCAATTCTGACAAGTTGGCATTTAACTGACTCCTTTCACATTCATAAAGTACTGTTAAAATATTTTAGTAATAAGTTACAGTTTCCCTTCTTTGATCCATGTCCATATCCGATAACTGCCAATTAGGGAAACTAAAAAAATAACAAGCATGATAAATACCCATAAGCCCAGCAGATTTCCTAGAAACTCTGAATTTATGAATATAACAATAGAGAATCCTATCAGCATTAAATAACAGAATACATTTGGAATAACCCATACGATTCTTAATTTCATGTTTTTCAATCGATTCCCCCCTGGATTTTAATCAAGTTCATTTCCATATTTCTCAGGCAACAGCTGCATCACATTGCATTTCACTAATTGTCCGTTATATGAAATGATCACGTCTGTGTCTTTTCCGTAATCACTTATGAGCTCACGACACATGCCACACGGGGCAACCACCCAGCATTTTTCAATATTTTCATGGGGATGTGGGTGTGCAACCGCTACGATTGTTTCAAATTCGTGGTCCCCATAAGAGATAGATTTTCCCATTGCCATCGCTTCCCCACAAACGGCTATCCTTCCAACATTAGCTTCCAGATGTACAGCGGCATATACATTTCCAGATGTTGTTCGAACTGCAGCACCGATATGATGTCGTCCATATCTATAATTCTTTTCGATGACCTTTTCTGCTTCTTTAATTAACTCATAATCTTTTTCATTTAATGGCTTTACTTTTAACATTGTTTTCCCTCACTTCTCTACCAATTTTTTTCGGTAGTTCTTATCTCTCGGCTTCCAGTATGATGAAAGTTGCATTTTCTAAACCAGTAGTAGCATTTTTGTCTACTTCAATAACAAAGGTTCTAGGGGTTGCATCTGCAGTACACGAACCGACTTTCTGGTGAAAATAAAAATTTATTTCCTTTTTATCATCATTCACTTTTACATCTTTTAATTTAAAGGGACATGTGCTTGATACCCTCATACTTACAAAATAGTAGTCGTACTCATCGAAATTCACTTTGGGTTGTTTCTTATTCATGGAAAAATAGTCCCAAGCATCAGTTAGTTGTTCCGCATTCGTAACTCTAAGTACTTCTGCATTTATAGTAGGTGGGGCTGTCTTCTCACTCGCGATGACTTTTCCTAAATCAGAGGAACACCCCGCTAAAAGTACGATGAGAAAAACACCCAATAATAGGTTTTTCACGGTGGCGGCTACCTCCCTATCCGTTCTTGATCATTGATTCCATTTTCGCTTCTATCTTCGATTAGCTTACTTGTAAAACAATTTTCATAAAGTGAGCGACCCGTGATATTAAATAGATAATTAGAACCAATCGGATCCATGCCTTCTCCACCTTATCTTTGCCAGACGTGATTTACTTCCATTAATTGTTCGTTTTCAAAAGTGAGTTTATAAATATCCGGCATATCAAGTTCCTCCCAAAAGGAAAAATCATATTTCTTATCAAAATGGTTCATAATCAGCACCATCAAATTCCCATGAGTTCCGACTACGATGTTTTTTCCTTCATAGCTTTCTAGCACTCTAATTGTTGCCTCGATTCCTCGTTTCTGAGCAATTAGATTTGATTCTCCACCTTCCCACGAAAAGCTTTCATCCTCCCAAACCTTTCGAATTGCCGGGTCAAAGTCTGCAACAGGACCTTCAGATAACTTTCTCTCTTTAAAATCATCAATAATAATGACATTTTGACGCATGGTGTGCGCAACACCCTCTATTGTTTGAATCGCCCTTTTATAAGGACTTGATATGACAACGTCAATCTTTTCATTTACAAGAATGCTAGTAACTCTTTGTGCATCTTCCTTGCCTTTTTCAGATAGAGATCGGGTTAGCTCTTCAGGGGTGTAGATTGAATGGGCGTGTCGTACAAAATACAAATTCGTTCGCAAATCAGGCTACTCCCTTCTATTTTCAAAAATGTCACTCGAACTAGCAGCAGTCCACTCTTCAACAGTTGCATGCGGATGTAAATCTAGATATGATTTCACCTCATGTTCTTTAATTTTATTGAATTTGACATATGTTTTTAATGGATTTCTTTCTTTAATAATTACTAATTTGTCGCTATATACTCCATAATTATTTAAGAAATTGGGTTTACCCACCTTTTCAAAATGGTGGTTCCATTTGAACATTTTGAAAAATATTTTCCATGTAGGTTTGTAGTTTGAATGTTCTAATCGAAGCTTTTGTTTCAGGAACCTTTTTATGATGCGATATGTCCGGGTTGAGTAACTGGGATCTAAAAAGATAATCAAATCAGCATGGTGGAAACTGCTTGATACCCAATCTTCGTTATGAACCCCTTCAATTATCCAGCTTCCGGATTGAAGAATCGAGTTGAGACACTCTTCTCTCTCTTTTTCGGTTCTCCTTATATCTCCAGCCTTATTCCTAATCCAGACAACATTATCTAGCTCATAATAGGGGATATTTAACTGGGTAGAAAATTGTTTTGCTAATGTAGTCTTCCCGCTACCAACGGAACCAATAATGTGGATTCTCTTCGGGTTTTTATTTTCCAAATTCAACCACCTTCCATAATATGTATATTCAATATCGACAGGATTTTTCCTTTAACCTTTTCTGTTAGCCAAAGAAAGCGCTAATCAATAGATTAACGCTTCCCTCTGAAATCATTAATGTTGAACTGGTTCAACCAATGGAACTTGGGAGAAATCCACAACTTCGTCCCCATCATATACAAATCGATGTTCATAATTCGTTTCTTCATAAAGTATCTCGTTTAAAAAATATTTTAAATTAGCTATTCCTACATTTTTCGGATGCAAAACCCATGTCAGGTCTTTCCAATCCAAGATGCCTTCATCCGTTTTGAGTGGCGTATGGTATTCATAGCCCGCTGGCAGTTCTGCGATAAAAGCATACATTCCATCAAAATAAGAATGGGTTGGATTAGTCCAGGAGATGTTTCCCTTGTGCCAAACGTTTTCCAGCTTCATCTCAATACCCGTTTCTTCCCTAATTTCTCGGATGACACATTCAAGCGGAGTCTCACCTTCCTCTAACTTACCTCCAACACCATTCCAGATTCCCATCCACTCAGGGGACTCCCGATTGAGCAATAATATTTTGTTTCCTTGTTTGATAAAACATATTGTATATGAATACATTTTTAATTCCTCCGTGTAAAAAACTGCTAGTTATCAATTCAACATCAACAGGTGTATATCCTTTTGATTTCTATAAATAAAAAAACACCGTAACCTTAATTTGGGTTACAGTTTTGTAATCCTATATTTCATTGTTGGGAGTTTCCTTAGAAGGAATCTTATTGTTATTTTAACCGTTCAAGTTCTGTTTCCACATTAAAAACCCGTTTGTTTAGGGCTTCTGTTTTGCTTTCGAGATTCTTATTCATCCGCTCTAGCAACGCAACTATATCTTGAGGTTGACTTAGTTCAATACGTAGGACAGCCTCTTTAACTTCTAAAATTTCACTTTTTAGTTCTGCTTTTACTATAGATAGTTCGCTTTTTAATTCAGTTTTTACTGTAGTTATTTCATTTTTTAATACAACTTTTAATTCATCTTGCCCTCTTAAAATCTGCTTTAATAGTTCTTCCATCCCAACACTCCCATTTTCCTCTACAAATTGTATCATGAGTAAGTACATTTTTATAAGGCAATTTATACATGTAGCATTTAGTAAAGGGAGTCATAGTGTAAACCTTTCAGCGCTTTTTCAAGAATTTAGGAAGAAAAAAAGATAGGTTATTAGTCCAGTAATATACTCTTTTTTACTTACTAGTTTTATCTCGATGCATAAGTTTAATTGTAAAAATATAGCACTTAATAAAGCTACTATCATCCCTAACATTGTAGCAGGGCCAGTGAATACTTCATTCCCTCCAAAAATGCTACAAATAGCGATTCCACCGACACCGCCAATAACTATAAGTAAAATCAAAATAATTAATCTTCCCCAATTAGTATTTCAAGTAACGCAGCAGAATCTTCCTCATTTAATTGAACGTACTCATCGTTATCCCTTTTTAATCCAAGACTGAATTTATTTACCCAGAGTTCATATAGCACTGCTTTCGCCTCAGTATTGGAGTATTTAAATTGAAATATAAATTGGTAATCAGATGGCTTATTCATCTCTACTTTTGCTTTTTCCCAATCCGCTTCATCCAATATCTTTTTCACCTTCTGAACTTGCTCTTTATCGGTTATTTCCTTGAAATCCACGAAATTATTTTCATTACCTATAAGCTTTTGAATTTTTATATATTGATCCCCATCACTTAAACAACCTGTCATCACAAACAGCATCAGTATGAATAAAGCAGCCTTCTTAATGTCACTTCCCCCTTAAAATGAAGAACAGAGGCTCCGTATTGTGTGTAGTCTACCAGTTAGGAGAAATAAATCGTTGTAATTGCGCTCCACATATTCCTCAATAACGTCCAATCCCTTTTTAACATCATCAACTAATAGGAAGGTGTACTTTTCATTCCAAGAAAATCGGTTGATTCTCCGTAGCTCAGATGCGTTAAGTTGGAATTTAAATTCGTCAATTAATAGTTTAACCTGATACAATTTATCGGGATTTTCGACGTAGCTTTTATGTTTATTATCATAATTTTCTTGAACGAATTGAGTAAAGCCATCGACCTGGTCGGCCAGCATTGTTGCAATCCGCATCTCGTAGCTCATTGTTCCATCTCCCCTCTCGTGCATGACTTTAAATCAGGAGAACTAGCTGTACTTAAATATATGTTTCTATTAAACAATCATGAGGGACTTCTTAACCTTCAGTGAGGGCTAAATAATATTTCACTTCACTTTTAAATTTCACAATTAATATGCCGTAACCCTGTTTTGTGCTAAAAATTTGTGCACCTATCGGTAAATGATTCGCCGCACCATCTTTAAAATCCTCTGCTTTCGTTGCATTAAATTTTATCTCACCAATTTGTTCATTTTCAGTAAGTTCGAGCTCATCTACCCAATCAATGTTTGTTTTATAAATGTTGCCGTCCCATTGAAATATATCTGCTTTGTTATCCAGCCTCAAAGCCTCTTCGGCATCAGGTTTTTCACTTGTCGTAACTGTAACCGTTTGATTACATCCAACTAATAAACAAAATAAGAAAATTAATAATCCTATTTTTTTCAAAAGACCCCCCCCTAGAATTAGTCCTTCATTTCCAGATAAAGTTTCAGTTATTAAAAAGGCAATTGCCAACCATTAGCAATCGCCCACGCTGTTCATTATTTTGTTTTTAAAAATTCCTTCCATGCAGTGATCCCACCCTCTAAAACAGTAACTTCGTATTTCTTACTGGAGAGAATGTTCGCGCATTTGGTTGCAGAATTACCGGTCGTGCAAGTCACGATTATTTCTTCGTCCTTTGATAAGGAATCAATCGTTTTGTTTTCAGCTTCCTCTAGAGTAAAAATTTCGGCTTTATGTATGTTTTGATTTGCGATATTAGGACCTTCTATATGAAATTCATTGTACTTATCCTCAGCTCTTACGTCTAAAAGGACGACCTTTACTTGCTCGTTCATTCTTTGAAACAATTCTTCAGGTGTAATTCTTTTAAGGGGCATTTTTTGTTCCTCCTTTTACGAAAAGCTTCCAGGGCTTGTTAAAACCAATCCAACACCATGTTCATTTTCTTCTTTGTCTAGCGTTAAGATTTCGGTTCCCGTTACGCTTGGATCGAAAGCTACTTTAATTCCTTTAATTGTTTGAATACGGTCAAATTCATGAGGCTCTTCTATTGCAAATGCAATTTGCGGTCCGTCACTTTCACTTGGAACAGTGTATAGACGAATTCCCACTGCACCCGTTTTTTCTAACAATTGTTTTGCTTCGTCAGTTATGTACATCGATATCAACTCCTAAAACTTCTATACCATTATTATAATAGTTAATCTTCTCAGACCCAAGCCCTGGAACATATTTATCGTTAGGGATATAGAACTGATTCCAAGGGAAGATAAAAACAAAAAATCTTGGTGGTGTATGTAAATTGAAAAAGTCAGTATTTGTTTTTTTATTAATCACTTTATTATGTATTTTTCCGAGTAACTCTTTTGCAGAAAGCCAAGAGGAACTGCTTAAGGATACCTTTCTAGCTACTCTATTTCCTCATATCACAAATGCTTTAACAGGCTACTACGGGGAATTAACCCAGTATTCGGATGAAAAAGTGATAAGCATCACTCGAAGTAAAGAAGGGGGATATGATTAATGTTGTAGTAAAAATTACACCATTTGTAGGCGCCCATAACCCTATTGGGACGGACACGTTAACTTTGAATATTACTCCAGAGGGGTTACGGTTATCAATTACAAGCATGAAAAATACCAGGAATAAAGGCTTTATGTAAAATAGCTTAATAATCTATCAAAAGAATCTATCTCGGCATATGGTTTTATTTCGGTATCATTCTTAATCCTATGTGGATTAAACCAGATGCCTTTTATATTTGCATTTTTACAACCGCCAATATCCTTTTCTATGTTGTCTCCAACAAATAATGCGGCTTCCGGTTCCACATTAAGCTTGTTTAATGCTAATTCAAAAATGCGTTTGTCAGGTTTACTAAATCCCACTTCTTCAGAAATAATAATTAGATCAAAACAACTATTTAAATTCGTGTTCATTATTTTAGCTTTTTGCCTCTGAGTGGAGCCGTTAGTAATAATTCCAACTTTTACTTTTGTCTTTATAGCTTTTACGATTTTTATTATATTTGGGTCAGTAGAAAAACAGAGGGGAAAATGATGATTCCAAAAGTCTTGAATGTGATTGCGTGGCAATCTATATTTTGGAGGAAATTCATCAAAAAATGATTCCAAAACGTTTGTTTTATCACCAACGCCATAGCCTCTATTATCATATTCTTTAAATTTCTGTAACATATTGTTCTTTACAAAATCCTTAACATCATCCCCATAACACTTTTCTAAAATAATTAAAAACAATTTATCTACAGCCATATCCCTATTAAGTAAAGTATCATCTAAATCAAATAGCATTGCCTTATAACCACTCAAACAACTCCACGCCCTTCCCATATTACAAATAATCCCTAGTTTGTTTCTTCTATTAACCTGCTTCACTCTTTAATTTTTACCTATGTCCATCTTTCCGTGCCTGAATATATCCGTAATACACACAAGTACCATTTTGGGTTAGGTCCTTTACTTCAAAACCACACTTTTGATAGAAAATGAAATTGTTGGCTGATGTATGTGCAAACCAATCACCATGGGGAAGTTTTTGAACGCAAAGTTCCACGAGCTTTTTTCCTATACCTTTCCCACGATATTCTGATGAAACAACTAAATCCATGATATTTGCAGCCATTATTAGGTCTGAGATAACCCTCACCATACCAATCATTTTGTTATGATCCCAAACAGTAAATGCCCATGTTGAATTTTTGAATATAAGCGATAACTTCTCTTTTTGCCAATCAGGAGTATTCTTTGCCCATCCAGCATCCTCAAATAGAGCCTCAACATATTCTGCAGGAACCCCGTCAGTTCCTTCTCTAATCACTAAGCCGTTGAAATATTGGTACATAATGACTCCCCCTTATAATATTTACGTGGCCCCTACGCCACCTTCCGAAACCTTAAAATAAGCACCGGTGGAATCTCAATCCACTCAAACTTATCGGTTTCCTTTTGAAAGCTCGGCTCTTCCATACCGTCAAGTATAAAATTGGATTTAAAAAATAGATTCAGATAATACGATATTGGGCGATGAAACATAAGATGTGGGATAGATTGACCTTTTATCCCAATCGCTTTATAAGGTTCAGGGGTGAGATATTTTGTAATTTGAATGCTATTCGTGGTGATTACAGTCGCATTCCTGTCTTCCGTTTCCGTGATTTTTCGTAAACCAGGGGGTTGGAAGCATGGATGTGTGATTGAAAAAACAAAAACTCCGTTAGGCTTTAACATTTTATGTAAGGACTTGACCAGCGGAGTGATATCCGCAATATCCATTAAAGCCATATTGGCAACGGCACTATCAAATTTTTCAATACCCAGCTCGGATAATTGCTCGTAACTTGTGGCATCTATAACTTTGAAATCAATTTGATTTATGTATTCCTTTGTTCTCATTTTTGCCCGTTCTGTCATTTTTGGAGAGAAGTCGAACGCAATTACATTTGCTCCTAATTCCGCTAATCTCTTTGAAAAATTCCCATTGCCACAAGCAATATCTAAAACGGTTTGGTCTACTTTTACGTTTAATAGTTTTTCAGTATAAGGGCGGATAAGTTCACGGTGAAATCGGTTGCTTTCCTCCCCCATATAATCATCCCAATGTTCCGCATTTTTTTCCCATCTTTCTTGCGAATCTTGGATAAGTTCTTTCCATTGACTCAATTGGCATTCTCCTTTTATATGAAATTACAAATATATACTATATTTTTACAATACATGTTAAAATATCCAATAGCAATGATTAAAATGATCTGAAAGGGGAACTTGTGAGTATGGAATTTAGGGGATCTAGCGCATATGACCAGTTGGACTTTTTTAAAAATTATATGAAGCGAAGGAACAGGACGGATAGCCCTAATAATGCAATTGAAGCTCCTATCATCAATGAACTCATCGGTGACTTTCAAAATAAAAGGATTCTAGATTTAGGTTGTGGTGATGCCATGTTTGGTAAAGATTTACTCCAACATGGTGCAGCAATTTACACGGGTGTTGAAGGCTCTGAACAGATGGTTAAGGCAGCAATGCTAAATTTGGACAGTTCAAGCGGAACCGTATTACACGAAACCATGGAATCTTACAATTTCCCCATAACTCAGTTTGATCTTGTCACCTCCCGTTTTGCGATACATTATGTTTTAGATATTCATTTCCTTTTTCAAAATGTATATAGAACATTAAATAAGAATGGGAAATTTGTGTTCAGTGTTCAGCACCCCCTTATCACTTCTTCTTTCATAAGTAAACAAGCAGGAGATAAGCGCGGAAACTGGATTGTTGATGACTATTTTTTAGAAGGTGAACGAAAGGAAACATGGATCGGGCGGGTTATCGTAAAGTACCATCGGACAATTGAGCAGTATTTCCGTGCTCTGACTAGGTCAGGTTTTAAAGTCGTTGATTTGCGGGAAGGGACACCAATGCTCGAGCATTTTTCCAACGAGGAAGAGTTTAAAAGAAGACAGCGAATCCCTGTTGTATTGGTATTTTCTTGTACGAAGTAACTAATCACCTATAGCAAAAATTCATAACGTTCTTTCATGGTAGGTCTACAAGGATTTCCTTCTTTGGCCTACAATTCTTGAGATAATCGCACCATATCCCTACACTGTATACCATTTTCGAAAATTTCTTCTGGATAGTGCCTAATGAAAAAATCAATTTCAACACCAGCAATTCTAAAACCACATTTTTGGTAAAGGGCCAATTGTCCAATGCTTGAATTTCCAGTTCCGACTTCTATGGTTCTGTATCCTTTTGATCTAGCCACTTCAATTGCATTAATTACCAGTTGTTTCCCCAAGCCTTTTCCATGGTGGGTTTCTATTACTGCAATATTCACCAACTCTACCGTGTCAGGCCTTGTCGGGAGTAGCACATACACCCCAATGATTTGACCATCACTTTCGGCAACATAGCAATCTCCCCTTTGCACATATTCCTCAACGAGCATCGGAGAAGGGTCAGCTAACAACAATAAATCCATTGGGGGTTCTTCATTGATATTTAGTTTGCGAATGACCATATTGCACTCCCCTACACAACTGTATTTTCTTTCATTTAATCATTTCTTGTTAAACTATTCTACCATTGAAGAACAGCTTATTCTTAATCTTTAACCGAAAAAACGAAAGAAAAGTCCGACTGTAATAATAAAAAGGAAAAATACTCCCAAAAGGATAGCAAATACGAATTGCAGACTTGATGCAACCTCTTTTGTTTCTTTCATTGCTTACACCTTCATTTCTTTGATTGCGTTACTTTTCCTAATATCAACGCACTTTAAAAACCAGACATTCCAAACATAAATAAAGCGATAATTACCAGATAGCCCACAGGGAGTACTATCAAAATAGTCGCTGATGCTTTCCGCCAGAAACCGCTTTTGCTAAACCAAGAAGCTAGTGCTGAAGCCAAATATCCAATGACGATTATCAAGACCCACAAATGTCCAATTTGTTTTCCAAGGAGAGATTGTAAAATTAAATAAGTGGCAATTAGGATTAAGATGGATACTATCCCTAAGTATTTTCGCAATTTAAGCCCCCTTTCTAAGCAATTCCATTAGTTGTTGATTATATTTTTCAATATCATCCATTGGTTCACCTAAAACTTCCTGTATATAAGAATTTATATACGCACTTGTTTCAGTTGTTAAGTCATTATTTCTTACGTTTTCGTTCTAAAAATATAGGTGCTATATTTAGCAAGATAGAAACAATTGTCAAAAACCAAAATGCCCTTGCCATACCAGGTATTACATCCGATAAAGCCGCCCAATCTTCCACTTTTACCCACCGAGATAGATAACTGTAATCTGCACAAATTGTTAATGCTGTAAATGATAATGCCATCGCCATAGCAAGCTTATAATCCTTTCCTGCTGCATACAAAGAAAGATTTATAACAGTTACTACTATTGCAATAACCCCTAATATTACCCACATAACTATACCTCCATATATTCAAATCTTATTTTATAATAAATGCTCTTCCTTTGTGATTTCTTATTGAACAAACCTGCCCGTTACTTAAATAAACCAAAAGAGCAATCCCTACTTATTCAAGGGTGCCCCCATTAGTGCAAAAGAGTTATTAGTTTTGATNNCAACCATTTTCGTGATAAATTTCTTTACCAATTTTTAATTCGATGCTTCTATTTGAATTTGGAAAATCAGGATCATCATTTAGAATATATAATTTGTCCTCATCTAACCATTTCATCAAAAAATTATCTTTTGCATCGGCATAATAAACAGTCCTAACTTTATTATTATCATTATGGTCTGTAATTTCTACCCATACATTAACGCCGCCTGCCGCACCACCATATAGTTCATAATAAGCATTTGCTGTATATTTTTCAGTTGGGGAGGTTACAGGTCCGGGTCCCATTTGCATGTATTCTTTATCAATCTCGCTAAATGTAAAAAAGTATGTTTCATATACAAAAATTGAAGAAATAAGAATAACCCCAAACAAAGTTGAAATCAGCATTTTTTTAGGAAATGGCTTCTTTTTGATGAAGGAAATGATTATCTTTGCACATAAAATCAGAAATAATATAACGGTAATGAAAGATATCAAGAAACCTAATAGAATTAATATCGAAATC
>NZ_JBALOX010000091.1:24334-24628 GCF_036965165.1 Bacillus sp. JJ1521
ATCGAAATCCCCCCGTTCGTATTTGGTTTAAATGTATCAGAATTATTACCAAAAGGACTTTAAGGATAAATGTGAAGTGGTGAGGAATGTTATAGACCCGAGTATTATCAAAATTAGCCCTCGTTTTTTATCGACTTTCCATATATCCGCTCCATCAATTATCCATCCTATACCTATTAACAAAAAAGCCAAATATATTAAGGTGTTAATACTAAGAATTAACCCTATAAATAAAATTATATATCCAATTTGATCTAGTACGTGGAAAAGAACCAAAAAGGGATTCCGTAATTC
>NZ_JBALOX010000092.1:0-9295 GCF_036965165.1 Bacillus sp. JJ1521
CCGTTATTTGGGTATATGAGTTTGATTTTGTTGGTGCTGTTAGCGAGACCAATGAAACAACTTCCGAAGAAATAAAGAGGTTAGTAAGCAAGCCTCTTTATTTCTTCATTTTATTTTCAACATAAATGAATTAATGAATCTCATCGGAATATGCAAATGATTCTTTTAGGTGACAGGCCAATTGGATTTTCAGAAAATCTTTTGGATCATTAAAACTTAAATTTAGAATGTCCTCGATTTTTTTTAGACGTTGATATAACGTATTAATATGAACGTGAAGGTTTTTCGCTGTTTCGTTGATGGATTTATTTAACCTTATATATGTTAACAATGTCAGTTCTAAATCATTTTTCCTTGATCTTGGGGTATTTAATGGTTGAAAAAATCCATTTATGAATTCCTTTATTTCATTTGTGTCCTGATTAATAAATAGTCGATTAACCCCGATACTTTCATACGTAATGATACCAGTTTCTTTCTTATTGACTAGGTAAGCAACTGATTTCTTTGCTTCCTCATAACTCTTCCCAATATGATAAGCTCCTTTTTTATTTGAACCGATACCTACACATACGAATGTGTCGTTATTATTGGTCCAGTCATGAATAATTGTTTTCAGTCTCTTTATCGAATCATCAAATAAAGAACTGTCAGTTAAAGAAACGAGTAAAATGATTTTATTATGAAATCCATAGACGAGTCTCACTTCTAGTACATTCTTTTTAATCAATGAGATGATGCTGTGAATATCTGCACCAAGTTTATATAAATCCTTATAATTCACAAGTTCTATGACCATAACAAAAAAAGTATGGGAAAGAATTAGGTTAAATTCTTTTCTTTTTGCAATTAATGTTTCTGGTTCTCTACTTTTTATAATCTCATTAAAAAATTCATGTGTTTTCTTATAATAGATTTCTTCCAATGTATGTTTTTTTACAAGTTCAAGGGCGAGTATTGCTCCTCCTTGCTCAATTACTATCCGGTCAATAATCGATAAAGAAGTAGAATAGGGTAAAATAAAACAACCGAGAAAAATGGTACCATTAATGATGGGGTATAAATAATATTTTTCTTCGATAGGCTTCCGTAATTCTACGAAAACTGCGTGTCTTCTATTTTTAAAAATCCAAGAAATTTCGTCAACACTAAAATAATTCTTTTGACTCGCTTGATTGTGGTACCAATCATTTTCTAAATAATCATAAAAGGAAACATTCCCATTTATCATTTTTCCTATTTCTTTTACAATTGTTTTCAAGCCTTTATTTTGTAAGGAGAATTTTATAAGTGTATTGTGGACTTCGTTTCTTTTTGAAAGCTCTTGTAATTGTTCTTTTACTTCCGTATATAGACGTGCATTTTGGATTGCAATTGCAACCTGTGAAGCAAAACCTTGTAAAAGTCTTACATCATCATCTGTAAATTTTCCTTTCTTATCAAATTGGTGAATGGTCATCACCCCGATACGCTGATCTCCAATGGAAATGGGGACACTTACTATGGCTTGAATAACTTTCCCTTTTGATGAAGAGTTGATAATCTGTAAGTTTTCCGGCGAAATGGCATTTTCGCTCATTTTATTATAAATCAGTTCCGTAGAATGGTAGATTAATGGTTTCCCTTCCTTAAAAACCATCCCTGTAATAGACTCCCCAACACCCATTTTAAGCTTTCCAATGATTGGTTCAAAACCAACACTAGTTTTCGTAATAATGATCTCTTCATGAGGATCATAAAGCTGGAGATACCCTGCATTTGCCACAGGGATTACTGATAATGCATTCTTAACAATTCTCTCTAGTAGGTCATCAAGGACAAGGGATGAAGAGACTGACCGTATTCCCTCAATCAATACATCAAGTTCCGCATCTTTTGATTGAATCTGGCTTTTAGCGTCCAAAAGCTCGAAGCAAATGTATAAATAATTCAAATCTCTTTCATCGAAGGGTGAAGTAATACAGTTGGAGCGAAGTAGCACATGGTACCCATTTAGGTAGGTAAATGAGATATATAAATATGACTCATCTGTAAAGATACTGTATTTGGCTTCACGGCTCGATTTTAACAGAGTAAGATCTTCTATTTTCAAGTTCCCTTTTTTATGCATGAGTTGGAAGGAAGAATCATGTGGTTTTTGAACCCAAATTTCATATGAAGATTTCTTAAACCCTTTATCTAAATAGGAAAGTAGTAGTTGATTTGTTATCATCGTAACCTCCACATCGCTAAATTATATAGAAAGTTCCGCCTTTTCTGAATTATATATGTAATATAATACATTGTAATGGATGAATCAATAAATTATTATAAAAATTAGAAAATATAGAATCTTTGACCAACCTATAATTGAATGCGCTTACTTATAAGAGAGGAGGAAATAAGAACAATCCAAGAGCAGTCAATTTACCAAAAAATAAGTAAAAAGGAGGAAGATTATTTTGAATTTGGAAACGGTAATGAAAACAGCAAATAGCTTACCACTTTGGATTTTTGCTTTATTAGTTGTTGGTATTGTAATCTTTCAGTCTATCACTTTTATTCGACTTTCAACAAAAACAAGTCAATCTGTCGGTATGACTTCTTCGGAAGTAAAATCTGCGATAAGGGCTGGTGCAATTAGTGCTATTGGACCAGCAATAGCAATCCTTGTTATTGCTATTTCCATGATTGCTTTAATTGGAAATCCCATTACATTAATACGAATGGCTATTATTGGTTCAGCCGCAATCGAAACAGTAGGAGCAAGTATTGGTTCACAAGCCGCTGGGGTTGATTTAGGATCGCCTAACTATACGCTACAAGCTTTTACAGCTGCTGTTTGGGTAATGTGCGTTGGCGGGATGGGTTGGATGTTATTTGTCGCTCTCTTTACAAAGTCACTGGGAAAAATACAGAAAAAAGCTGAAGCTAATCCAAAAAACGTCAAGATGTTAAGCACAATTTCTGTTGCTGCAATGATAGGGGCTTTTAGTTACCTTGGTGGGGCAGAAATGGTAAAAGGTATAAGTGAATTCATAGTCTTTATTGTTGCCTTCATTGCTATGCCTATCATTATATGGATAGGTGATAAATCCCAATTGAGATGGTTAAAAGAATGGTCATTAGGACTGGTTATTATAGTGGGGATGATTGCTGGTTACTTTATTTCATAAAAAGAAAGGTAGGAGAACTAAATGCAAGCTAATAGAGAGGGAAATACTTTATCCTTAAACAAAGCTATTTCAGGTACACAGGCTCCAGCAATGGATTTTGACACCTTCCAAGCAAAGTCTCATTTTTGGGGGCGTTTAACAATATGGGCAGTTATTGCAATAAGTATAATTGTGCCCCTTTATCTTTCGTTTGTTCTTGGGTATCATCCTGGCTGGTCTCCGATTATTTCAGGATTGACTGCATATGCAGCTATTATTATGTTTGTTTGGGTATTGGAACCGATTAGCTATTATCCTGTTTTAGGTGTGTCTGGTACATATCAAGCCTTTACAATAGGTAATATTGGAAACATGTGTCTTCCTTGCGCATCGGTTGCTCAACGTGTAGTTGGTGCAGAACCAGGAACCAAAAAGGGGGAGATCACTGCTTCATTAGCAATTGCGACGGCATCTATTGTGAATGTTATAGTTGTTATTTTAACAATACTAAGCGGTTCCTACATCCTATCTATCCTGCCAGAATCAATTATAAATAACCTTGGCTTAGTCCTTCCCGCTATTTTTGGTGGAGTTATTGCTCAATTCGCTATAAAGAAACCGTTATATGGTGTAATCGGAATCGCATTTGGTTTATTTGTAAATTTAGGTCCTGTTCCCCGTGCCTTTCAAACATTTCTCTGCATCCTCGGAACAGTTGTTGTTTGTTTACTTTTAGAGAAGATCAAGAAACAAGAGAAAAATAATTAGCTGTTACTAATTAACTGGCAGAGATGGAATTTTGGGGAGAAGGGGTGAAATCCATTAATAGATGGATGTAAAAGATGAGTAAACAAAATATATTGCAATGGATTAGAAGCAATCGGTCTGGCTTTACCGAAATGGCAAAAAAAATCTGGGAGAATCCTCAAATCGCTTATGAAGAAAGCTTTGCAAGTAATTTGCAAGCATCAAAACTAAAAGAAGAAGGATTTCGAGTTCAATCCGCGATTGGCGGAATTCCTACAGCATTTATTGCTGAATACGGTTCAGGTAAGCCGATAATTGGGATATTAGGTGAATACGATGCATTACCTGGGCTTTCCCAAACCGTAAGAACCATTCAAGAACAGGTTGAATTAGACGGCCCAGGTCACGGCTGTGGCCACAATTTACTTGGCACCGCTGGCGTAGAAGCAGTTGTAGCTTTAAAAAAAGTAATGCATGAAAAAGGTCTAACAGGTACAATTCGTTATTATGGTTGTCCTGCTGAAGAAGTATTATCTGGTAAAACGTATATGGCAAAGGAAGGCGTCTTTGACGATTTAGATTGTGCGTTAACTTGGCATCCATGGACATCAAACATGGTAGTAAATATGGGCATGCAAGCTATGGTATCGATTAAGTTTCATTTTAAAGGGATTCCTGCACATGCGGCTTCTGCACCACATGCTGGGAGAAGTTCGTTAGATGCTGTTGAATTGATGAATGTGGGCACTAATTATTTACGAGAGCACGTTGTTGATGGTACAAGAATTCATTATGTCATTACAAATGGGGGGCTTGCTCCAAATATTGTCCCGGAGCATGCAACTGTTTGGTACTATTTAAGGGCGTCCACAAAGGAACAAGTGGAAGACATCCTTAGAAGGGTTAAAAATATTGCAAAAGGGGCAGCTCTAATGACTGAAACAGAGGTTCGTTCAGAAATTGATGCATTTCCATATGACACTCTACCAAATGAAGCTCTAAATGACCTTATGTATGAAAATATGAAATTAGCTGATCCTTTAGTGTTTACCGAAGAAGAAGAGGACTTTGCTCGGGAATTAGTAAAAACTGTAGATTTGAATATCGTAAAAATCGCGCAACGATTAAATAATGAACTTCTCCCGGTGACATATCAAAATGATAAACAAACAAAAGGGAAAACATTGGCAGGTTCAACCGATGTTGGGGATGTTAGCTGGATTACACCAGTTGGGACAATTATGACAACATGTGCCCCTGTTGGTGTGCAATTACATTCTTGGCAGGCAACAGCTTCCTTTGGTGCCTCAATCGGTTTTAAGGGAATGCACTTAGCCGCACAAACAATGGCATTATCGGCGTATGATTTATTACTAAATAAAGATCATGTACTCGAACGAGCAAAAGAGGAGTTTTACTTATCCACAAAAGATAAACCATATGTTGCAGGTATACCTGAAAAAATTAATTAATTTATGAAATCAAAGATCTGCCTGAAAAGACCTCTAATTAAATAAAAAAGGATACGAAATGGAAAAATGATAATTTCAGGTATCGCGAAAAACACATCGGCTAGGAAATCGGAAAAGGTATACTTACCATCCTTCGATTTCCTTTTTTTACGTTTTTTCATATTGAAACACCTCATTTAAAAGATAGGTAAAAGCACGAGCAAAAATAAATTGAAAACAAGGTGGGAAATGATCGTTAGAACGATATTTCGTTTCCACATATATAATGTTCCCCAAACCACTCCACCAGCAAATGTAGCAAGTAAGAATAATGGGTTAAGGGTATAAATATTTGCAGACATATATATAAGGGAGGATATGACGATTACTACTAGCTTGCTCTCAAGTTTATCCTCAACATACTTTTGAATATAGCCCCTCCAAAAAAGCTCCTCACCTGGAATGATGATGAGAAATAGCGCAATATAATGCCAAGTGAGCTGAGGCTGAATCTTTATATATAAAGTTGCAACATCAGTTAATTCATTTGGAAACAGGCTTGCGGTGCCTATTTTTCCGATAAAAAAGAGTCCGTACATAAAAAGCCCGGAAAGTATCGCGATTATCATATTTAATATTGAAAAATTTTTGAATTCAAATTTTCCATATTGGATTGCGGTAACGGATAGAAGAAAAAAGGATATCGTAAACATGATCCAAAATGGGATTTTTGATAAAAAACTTATCGCTAATAAAATATGTACTGGAATAAATAGTAGAAAAAAGTTTTTTTGCATTTGCATCTGCCTCTTTTGTTAGGATGTATCGCTGTACATTTTATCATGAAGGAGAATTTTTTAGAATAAATATTCGTTGGCGACTCATCCTAATTCTGAAGGAGGGAGATGTTCTATATGACACAATCAAAGCGCCAACAAGAGCGTCAATGGACAGTTCGAAAACAATCGCAAAATCCACATGGAAAAGTGAAATCATTTGATCAACTGGCAGAAGAAGCTGGCAAGGATACAAAAGAATAAGAAGAACGCGACGCACACACTCTGTTTGGGGGGTGTGCGTTTTTATGGATTGAGTATTTCCGGAGTTATCCAGAAGTGGTGATATAAAAGATGTTTTTGTAATGTTTATCCAATTTTTATCCAAAAGTGATGTATAAAAGCGATGTATGCAAAAGGTTTTTCCATAATCACCCAAAAGTGAAAGTGTAAAAATGCTTGCAGCACCATTAATCTCCTTAAAAATGGAATTTTGTGTACTTCCAGAAGCTTTGGAATGCCATGAACCTCCTAAAAAGTGGAATGTGGAATACCCATAGGGGCCTTGGAGTACCACTATTTTCCTAAAAAATGGAACGTGGTGTCCATACATACCAGCAAAAGCCACATTCCCACCTAAAAATCCCAATTTCCAATTCATTTTCATTGAGAAATATCGATAACCGAAATATAATTAACTTTATTCAGTCAAGGTTCGACTAAATAAAGTTAATTGCCTCGGAGGATGCCACAGATTTTCAATGGAAATTTTTCGAGCANNTCCTGTGGGCCTAAAAATCTGGGCGCAAATACGTTAAGGCGCATTTGATTAAATAAATGACATAAATTGAATTGGAAAGAAGGATCATGATGGGTCGAGATGATATGAGGGAATATAAAATAGGAATCATTTACACCACGATTGCCTATATCGCATGGGGGGTACTGCCTCTTTATTGGAAGATAATTGACTATATCCCTGCGTTTGAGATTCTCGCACATCGGATAGTGTGGTCACTTGTATTTGTACTTATGATCATTCTTGTTTCAAAGAAAGGGAAGCAGTTTATCACAAGTCTAAAAGATATTTTCAAAAACAAACTAAAGCTCGTTGGGATCTTGGCTTCATCCATCCTAATTACAGTCAACTGGGCTACTTATATTTGGGCAGTAAATACGAATCATATTATCGATGCAAGCCTTGGGTATTACATTAACCCTTTGGTTAGTGTACTTTTAGGCATTATTGTTCTTAAGGAACGTCTCATGTTTTGGCAGGGGATTTCATTTGCGTTAGCCGGTCTTGGAGTTCTTATTTTAACCATTCAATTTGGAAGTTTTCCTTGGGTTGCTATAACGCTTGCACTAAGCTTTGGTTTTTATGGGCTAACAAAAAAGCTTGTAAAGCTCGATTCGTTGCTTGGATTAGCGATGGAAACGATGGTGGTTGCACCGATTGCGCTTCTTTATTTAACGTTTCTTTTTAAGGGAGGAGTCGATTCCTTTTCAGGAGCAAGCGTTGATGTGCGGTTATTGCTAATGGGGGCAGGGGTTATTACCGCTTTACCATTACTGTGGTTCGCTGCTGGAGCAAATAGAATTCCACTTTCTGTGATTGGACTTCTTCAATACATTGCGCCGACAATCAGTCTTCTATTGGGAGTATTTTTATATCATGAGCATTTCACCAAGGTTCATTTTGTTACCTTCCTTTGCATCTGGACGGCACTATTAATCTACTCGTTCTCAAAATCAAAATTATTAACATCAATTCAACCTAAATTTATGAAAAATAAATCATTGGGTGCTTAAATACAAAAGGGAGCCGATTTAAAATCAGCTCCCTTTCCATTAGATTGTTGTGACAATCTTATAGTTTTTATGATTAACAACTGTACGACTCTCTAACTCTAGATCTCTATAATTATCCATATATGTTAAGTCAACAATAACTGAGTTTTCGTTCACCTTTTCTACGATGCCTTTAAGACCCTCTTTGAACTCTATGATATCCCCAATTTCTGCAATTTTCATAATGTCACCCTCCATAGCATTCTATGAATCTTCAATATAGACCATATGTGTTTTTATTTACAAAAAAACCATTTTTTTATATTTTGCCGTACTTTTATTCAGATGTAAAGCGTTTTCATAGATATTCTTTTATAAATATTTGTAAAAAATGTGACAACCCTTTAAAAATTTTTTATATTTATTAAAGAAGAGACTGTAAAAGGAGCGAAAAAACAGTGAAAGATGTAGGGTTGGTTTTAGAAGGTGGAGGAATGCGCGGGGTATACACCGCTGGCATTCTAGAATATTTTATGGAACAAAATTTATATTTTCCATATGTTATTGGCGTTTCTGCTGGAGCGTGCATGGCTGCGTCTTATCTTTCTAGACAAGTGGGACGAAATCGTACGGTTAATATTGATTATGTCAATCACCCAAACTATTTATCATTTCGTAATTTTGTAAAGCATAAACAGTTATTCGGGATGGATTTCATTTTTGATGAAATTCCAAATAAACATGTACCTTACGACTATGATTCATTTTATCAATCAAAAGAAGAATTCGTGGTTGGAACAACCGATTGTGAAACAGGGGAGCCGGTATATTTTAAAAAAGAGGATTATGGAAATGGCATGCTTAAAGTCATTCGAGCTTCAAGCTCATTACCATTTGTTGCGCCAATTATTGAATTCAAAGGGAAAAAATTATTGGACGGAGGCATTACGGATCCGATTCCATTAATAAAAGCGCAACAGGATGGGAATTCAAAAAATGTGGTTATTTTAACCCGTAATCGTGGTTATTCGAAAAAGAAGTCAAATATGTCGTGGTTGGTCAGGCGCCCATATAAGAAATATCCGAACCTGGTACAAGCAATGGAAACACGATATATCCGTTATAATGAGACCCTTGCGTATTTAGATCAAGAAGAAAAAGCGGGGAGAATTTTTGTGATTAGTCCAACTGAACCACTTGAGGTAGGACGCGTTGAGAGGAATCCCGTAAAATTAACCAAGCTATATGAACTTGGGTTGAAGGACGCTAGTGAGCAATTTGATAAGTTTCAAAAGTGGTTACAAGCTTAATCAAAAAGGTGCCTCGATTGAGAGACACCTTCATTATTAAATCTACTCATTGGTCCTATTGACCACATGTACAGCCAGGACCATGA
>NZ_JBALOX010000093.1:0-6588 GCF_036965165.1 Bacillus sp. JJ1521
CGTCTTTGTGACCCACATCGTGTGGACCTAAAAAAACCCCCACCTAAAAGGTGGAGGGATTATAAAAAGTTATCATCATCTATATTTGTATTCATATCTACATTTGTAAAATCGGTTACGATATCATCATTCACTTGGACCTGTAACGTCTTCTGGTCCTTCATAAATTTAAAAATACCATTATTAAAGTCAGTGCCAAATTCCTTGAAGAAGATTCCTTCAAAAACAACATCTTTTGTATGTTTGAAGATAAGGCGATACTGGTCATCTTCATTAACTAAATAGGCACGACAACCTTTTTCAAATTGACCTTCCGTATTTTTTAGGTAACGTGCAACTGAAATAATATGCAGGTCAACAAAAGGAATTTCCTTTAATAACGAGTTAATAATTGAACCTTTTGCAATTTGCTCCCAGCGACTTTGTGCGGTTTGACCAAGAATAATTTGGGTAATATTTTTCTCTCTGGCAACATCAGCAATTACTTTTGAGATTGGTCTTTTTTCATTGTCCTTTATAATAAACGCATCCGCACTGTGTTGGTCAGCTAACTCTTTCCATCTCGAAATGTAATTTACCTTTTCAGGATCGAGATCATCGAAGGGCTTTGGATCGACGGTAAGGATATAAAGTGGGCAATCTAGCATGTTTGCAATCTTGCAACCACGTTGGATAAGACGTTCACCATTTGGACCATAATATACACAGACAAGAATACTCTCGTCCATTCTTTCTTTTATCATTTTCATTAATACTCACCTCAGAGTTGATGTGAAATCATTGGCCTAGCCAATTTCCGTTTCATAAATACCTAGAAAATAAGGAACCCTAAAAGTAGGCCCTTAATTTAGCTGGGCTTACATTTAACACACCACCTATAAAATGTATAAAAAATTGTTCTTATATTTATAAACTATGTATGACTATATCGCATGCTACAAAATGAGTCAATCCATTAAGTTGATTTGTAAAAAATATCCGTTTTTAAGGAGGGGATTCCATTGTATTGGTTCCAGTTTTTAATCATGCTGCCGTTTATTTTTGCCGTGTTTGTTCCTATATTATATAAAAAGTTTACCCCAAGAATTCATACGGGTTGGTTCGTAATCTTCGTGCCACTTCTGATTTTTTCTTATCTTATAACATTTATTCCCACTATTGCAAACGGGAATACCATCATCACAAGCATTCCTTGGATGCCTTCCTATAATATCAATTTTACAACCTATATCGACGGTTTAAGTTTAATTTTTGGTTTATTAATAACGGGTATAGGTGCATTGGTTATTCTTTATTCCATCTTTTACTTATCAAAGGAAAGAGAAGCACTTCATAACTTTTACGTCTACTTACTAATGTTTATGGGAGCGATGCTCGGTTTAGTTTTCTCTGATAATGTATTTGTTTTATATGTATTTTGGGAAATGACAAGTGTGTCTTCCTTCTTATTAATTGCGTACTGGTATGAACGTGAGAAATCACAGTATGGGGCACAAAAATCAATGTTGATTACGATTTTTGGCGGATTAGCGATGCTCGCAGGGCTCGTTATGATTACAAGCACCTCTGGAACATACAGCATTCGTGAAATGCTCCTAAATGTGGATGCAATTACATCAAGTAGCTTATTTATACCAGCAATGGTATTAATACTACTCGGTGCTTTTACAAAATCAGCACAGTTTCCTTTTAGCATTTGGCTACCTGACGCGATGGAAGCTCCAACACCGATAAGTGCTTACTTGCACTCAGCTACAATGGTAAAAGCAGGCATTTATTTAGTTGCACGATTAACGCCTATTTTTGGTGGTTCAAATGTTTGGTTTTGGCTCGTTACAGGTGTAGGATTAATTACATTGCTTTACGGATCAGTCAATGCGGTACGTCAGACTGACTTAAAAGCACTGTTGGCCTATTCGACAATCAGTCAATTAGGATTAATAATGAGCCTTTTAGGTCTTGGTTCTGCTGCCATGTATTTCGGATTAGGGGACGAGACGGTGATTTATGGAACGGCTATTTTTGCAGCGATTTTCCATTTGGTGAACCATTCGACCTTTAAGGGAAGTCTCTTTATGGTAGTTGGAATTATTGACCATGAGACGGGGACTCGTGATATTCGAAGACTCGGCGGGCTCATCCATCTTATGCCTATTTCCTTTACGCTTACGGTGATAGGTGGCTTTTCGATGGCAGGTTTGCCTCCATTTAATGGTTTTTTAAGTAAGGAAATGTTTTTTGCAGCGGTTAATAATGCTGCGAGCATGGACTTTTTCCATATGGGGACAATTGGGGTACTCATTCCTATTGTCGCATGGATTGCAAGTGTATTTACGTTCATCTATTGTATGATTCTTGTATTTAAAACATTTAGAGGGAAATATAAGCTTGATAATACCCGCGTTGTCCATGAAGCACCGCTTGGGATGCTGATTTCACCGATTATTTTAGGTTCGCTTGTCATTATTGGTTTCTTTTTCCCGAATCTACTTTCAAATTATTTATTAAAGCCAGCATTGACTTCCGTCTTACCTGTGCTTTCAGAAGCAGATGTATTAGAAATCAAAATAGAAGCCTGGCATGGTTATTTAAATCCAGAACTGTGGATGACAATCGGGGTAGTTGTTCTCGGGACGATTCTTTATCTCAATCTAAGAAAATGGTACCGAATTTATCAAACCTATCCACAGTCATTGACGATCAACAATCTTTACAATCTTGCTTTAGATAAAATCGAGAATATTTCTGGTTCCATAACAAATTTTTATATGACAGGTTTTATTCGGGACTACCTGGTTTATATCATGGGCTTCATGATTTTAGTTGTCGGTGGATCTATTTGGTTATTTAATGGAATATCCTTTGATTCTTCAAATGACGCACCGGTCACACTTTTCGAAATTGCAATAATGATAGTTGCGGTTATTTCAGCGGTTTTTGTGTTATTTTCGAAAACAAGAATTACGTCAATTGTGGCGGTGGGCGCACTCGGATTTTTAGTTGCATTCTTCTTTGTATTATTCCGAGCACCTGATCTGGCGTTAACCCAACTAGTTGTAGAAACAGTGACAACAGCACTTTTCCTGTTATGTTTTTATCACTTACCGCAATTGCGCAAGGAAATGAGCAGAATCCCTTTTAAGCTAACAAATGCGATTATCTCAATTGGAGCAGGGGCGGTAGTTACAATAGTAGCTTTATCTGTGAATGGAAATCGCCTGTTTGATTCTATTTCAAGCTACTATGAAAATGCATATGAACTTGCGGGAGCAAAAAATATCGTCAATTCAATCCTAGTTGATTTCCGTGGTATTGATACGATGCTAGAGATTCTTGTATTAAGTATTGCAGGTCTTGGTGTTTATTCATTAATCAAGCTGCGTTTAGCAAAGGAGGGATCAGATGAAAGAGCCGAATGATGTCATTATACGAAGTGTAACGAAGGTTGCTGTTGTTATTATATTTACATTTGCAATCAACTTGTTTATTTCGGGTCACCATAATCCGGGCGGTGGGTTTATTGGAGGTTTAACCTTTTCGGCGGGAATGGTTCTTCTGTTCCTTACCTTTGATATTGATACGGTTCGTGAACATCTGCCTCTTGATTTTAAAGTAGTTGCAGCAATCGGGGTATTAACCGCAGTTGGCACTGGGTTTGGCAGCATGCTCTTTGGAGCTTCGTTTTTAACGCAAACATTTGGGTATATTGAGCTCCCTATTTTCGGTGAAACAGAGATTGCTTCAGCGGTTTTATTTGACGTAGGTGTCGCCTTGGCAGTCATTGGAACATCCCTCACAATTATTATGAGTATAGGGGATGACAGGTAATGGAAACTTTAATGTCGATTCTAGTAGGAATCTTATTTGCAATTGGGATTTATCTTATATTAACGAAAACTCTATTACGAATCATTTTAGGAACCTCTATACTCGGCCATGGTGTGAACTTACTCATTATCACAATGGGTGGACTTGAAAAAGGCGGACCACCCTTGCTGGGAATAAGGGGATTATCCTATGTTGATTCATTGCCACAGGCACTTCTTTTAACAGCAATTGTTATTAATTTTGCAACAACAGCATTATTTTTAGTGCTAAGTTACCGTGCGTATAGGGTCTTAGGCACGGACGATACCGAGCAATTGAGAGGTAAAAGCGATGGGTAATTTAGTTATTCTTCCAATTATCATTCCTATTATTGTTGGGATGATCTTGGTTATTTTTCGAAAAAATATTAGGCTGCACAGGGTGCTTAGTCTTGTTGCAGTCATTGGTATATTTGTGATTTCCTTAGTGCTTATGCATCGAATTAAAATAGATGGTATTCAGGTTCTCCAATTAGGCGGCTGGGAAGCACCATTTGGTGTAAGTATGGTTGCAGACATGTTAGCTGTAATTTTAGTCATGGTTACAAGCGTTGTAGCAATTTGTTGTCTAGTCTATGCATTTAAAACAATCGGGGAAGAAAGGGAATTATTTTATTTTTATCCGCTCTTTTTATTTTTAATTACAGGTGTAAATGGTTCCTTCCTGACAGGTGATATTTTTAACCTTTTCGTTTGTTTTGAAGTGATGCTTGTTTCTTCATATGTCTTGATTTCATTAGGTGGTACGAAAGTCCAGCTTCGTGAATCAATTAAATATATTTTAGTGAACTTGATTTCGTCCTTTTTATTTTTGGTGGCAGTTGCCTATTTATATGCGATGACAGGAACCTTGAATATGGCTCATCTTTCAGTTCGCATCGCTGAGGTTGGTCAGGATGGCGTAATGACAACGGTGGCGATTTTATTTTTAATCGTATTTAGTTTAAAAGCAGGTCTATTTCTTTTCTTCTGGCTACCAGGCTCATACAGTGCCCCGCCAACTGCGATTGCAGCCATTTTTGCAGCACTATTAACAAAGGTAGGAATTTATTCGATTATTAGAGTATTCACGCTTGTGTTCTATCATGAGCCTGAGGTTACGCATTTATTAATCGGTATTTTGGCGGGCATTACGATGCTGCTTGGTGCAATTGGCGCTGTCGCCTATTGGGATATTAAAAAAATAATTACCTACAATGTGGTTGTAGGTGTTGGCTTTATTTTAGCCGGGGTCGCTTCATTTACGGCAGAAGGAATCACGGGTTCAATCTATTATTTAATCCACGATATGATTGTTAAGGCATTGATCTTTCTTTTAGGCGGAACGATTATTTATTTCACTGGGACTAGTAATTTAAAGGATTTCAGTGGGATCATGCGGTTACAGCCACAATTCGGTTGGATGTTTTTTATTGCAGCATTGTCGCTCTCAGGGATACCCCCCCTTAGCGGATTTTTAGGAAAAATATTTATCACAGAGGGTACGTTCGCAACCGGTTATTTTTGGCTTGGTGGAATTGGTTTGTTGACTAGTTTAATGGTTCTGTACTCGATTATGAAAATCTTTATGAACGGATTTTGGGGGTATACAGATGTTCCCGAAGAAAGTGAATCTATGTCATTGAAAGGTTTGTTATTACCTATGGGAATTCTTACAGCTTTGACGATTGGTCTTGGAGTAGGGGCGCAAGGGATTAGCGAGTATGTTGATCTTGCGGTTGAAGTCATTATGAATCCAAGCATCTACATTGACGCGGTTTTAGGTAGTGCTTTTGTGGAATAGATTTTGATTGTTAGTTAATAGCAGCAGATGGGGGGTTGTCCTATGGCTGCTATTTATACAGAGAAAGGGGTGGTATCAATGCCCATGCAAGTGTTAATCAATTTGATGATCGGTTTTATTTGGATGTTTCTCCAGGAAAGTTGGACCGCACTCACTTTTTTAAGTGGTTATTTATTTGGACTAATTGTGCTGTTTATACTGCGAAGGTATTTTCCGCATCAATTTTATGCTGTGACTTTACTAGCCATTTTAAAATTGTTTTTTGTTTTTATACATGAGTTATTTACTTCAAGTGTTTTAGTTATTAAGCAGGTTATGCGACCAAAGATTAATATTACACCGGGCATTTTTACCTTAGAAACGGAATTGGAAGGGGACTTGGAAATAACCTTACTTGCGATGTTATTGACATTAACTCCTGGTTCAGTTGTGGTTGAAGTTTCACATGATGAGAAAAAGTTTTATATCCATGCAATGGATATCCCGGAATCAAGTGATGCTGTGATACGTTCAACAGCAAAATTCGAAAAGGCGATAAAAAGGGTGACGCGCTAATGATCAAAATAATTTTAATCATTTCAATGGGTTTTCTTACATTTGCTATATTAGCGACGATTTATCGCTTAGTGAAGGGACCGTCAGCCTCTGACCGTGTTCAAGCTCTTGATGTACTCGGGATCAATATTATTTCGGGAGTGGCGATCTTTTCTGTGTTTTTAAAAAATACCGGCTTTTTTGAGGTAATTTTATTAATTGGAATCCTTTCCTTCGTCGGAACAATTGCCTTCGCAAGATTTATTGAAAGAGGTGTTGTCATTGAGCGACGTAAATAATCCGATTGAGGTAATAGAACTTCTTGCGGTAATATCGATTTTGGTCGGGACGATTTTTAGTTTTCTTAGTGCGGTTGGGTTGATTCGGTTACCTGATGTATATTCT
>NZ_JBALOX010000094.1:0-10347 GCF_036965165.1 Bacillus sp. JJ1521
TTATAATGTCGGTCCATTTTATTAGTAACATTGAAAGAATTTGATTCTAGATAAGTATTGGCAGTTGTTGTGGAGCGGCCTTTATTATACATCGCCATCACTCCAACCGAAATCACTCCTACCCCAATTGCTACCGCAAGATAGATCAAAAACTCTTTAACTAAATCTCCTTGAGAAGTACTTGATGCGCTTGATGAATAAGAGCCATCTGATTGTGCATAACCTCCAGATGAGGTTGATCCTTCAGGAATTCCCGCATTCATAGTGTCTTCCACATCTGTCAAGAAGGCTTTCGCACTTTCACCAAAAGCTTCCACTTTTAAATATGGAATTACGTTGTCTAGAATTTCTTCCACAGTACCGGTTGGAAAGTAATCAACAATCCGGTCTCTTGTAAAGATATATACTTCACGGTTACGTTTATCCATGTTGATAAGGTACAAGACACCGTCCTCGGTATCACCGTAGCCAAAGCCGTGACTATCATAAAAATCACTCGCATATTGACTTGCGGATTTTCCTTCACTGTCATTGGTTGTGACAATCCGGATATCCATTTGGAATTGTTCACTCAAACTATATGCTTGTTCCTGTAATTCTACTTTTTCTGTATCTGAAAACAAATTAGCCTGGTCAAAAATAATTTCAGTATCAGCAAATGCAACGGTGGTATATGCTACCAGCGCAAGGAGGAAAAATGGTATCATAAGTAACTTCCTTTTTACCATAAAAATAACCCTCCTAACGACAAGATTGCAAAGACACTTGCAGAAATCATACCAAACCACTGGCTTGCTCTCCCAATGCTAATTGGCAAGTTACCGGCAATTTTTCCGGTTTGCCCATTCATCGCAAAGACATAGGTTTTTCCTTTAAATTGATACGTAAACATCCAAACCGGTAATAATACGTATTTTGCCTTCACATTCGATAGCCTTACGTTTGTATTTTGAATCGAAACCGTGCTATAGCCGTGAATGGTTCCTTCTAGTAAAGTTCCTAAATTGTCCCGAAGGAGGTTTGAGATTCTGCCGTAGACATCATTTTGGTTCATGTCATATTTTTCTGCAAAAAAACCAGACAAATAGGACATTGAAAAATCGGTTAAATCCTTATAATCATAGGGTTCCAGAATGGTCATGAGTTCATCATCCATTTTTCTTGAACCGTCAGCTGGTACGTCGCGGAATTTTGCTTTACCTTCCCGCATCACCTTATAATATTTTGTTTCGGTGTACCTTGTATCTCCTCTTGTATAGGTTCTGACTCTTCTAGCTTCACCATCAATTTTACCAGTTGTGTTACTATCAAATAACCAAAATGGTACATAGATTCCTGATAATTTTTCTAGCTGTGAATTTGATGTGAAGAACTTGGGAAGTAGCGGCTTGCCTTTACACCATTTCACAAATAATTCTTCTGCTTTATTACGTTCAATTTTAAAGGGAATTACCTTTTCGGGGCGATATTCTCCTTCTAATTGTCTTGGGATAATCGTTGGATTATGGCAATAATAACAAAAGGTTGCAGCAGTTGTGTCATCAGTGACGATTTCTGCTCCACAACTGCTGCACGTATAGCCTGTTGCTTTATCGTTGAATTCTTGATCCAATTGTTTCGCTTGGTGTAAGGTCTCTTTACTAGCTACTGCTTCTTCTTCCGCCTTTTCATTATTAACGAAATTTTTTACTTCTGTTTCCGTGAATTCACTTAAACAATAGTCACAGGTCCAGTTTTGGGTGTCTGCCTTAAAAGCTAATGGTCCCCCACAGTTTATACATTTATATATGATAACTCCCAACCATTATCACCTCTTCTTCTTTCGTTTATGGTTGTAAAAATTCAATGCTCAAAACGTGTTCCGCATTCAGGGCAAAATTTCGCATTTTGATTAGAAGGTTTAAACCCACAATTGTTGCATGTTAGTTCCTCAGGCTTTTTACTGCCACAGTTTGAACAGAACTTCCCGCTATTTTCCTGGCCACATTGACATTTCCACGTATCTTTTTGAGGTTCTTGTTTTGGTGAACCGCAATCTGAACAAAAATTGCCAATGTTTGTTTGTCCACATGAGCATTTCCATTGATTTGGATTCGCCGTCTGTTGACTCTGCTGTCTCTCTGTTTGTTGTTGCATTTGCTGTCGATTGGTTTCAGAAGCAGCACCCATAAAGCCGCTCGTACCCTGAATGCCCATACCCATGCCTAAAAACCCTTGCATAGAGCCTGCTTCATTGGAACCGGCAGCCTCCAAGCCTCTTGCAATAGCACCCTGGACATACCCTTCACGAACGGATGGGTCCTGTAGCATTGCCCCTTGGTTTCTCATGTTGATCAGTTTTTGAGATTCCTCATCATACGTTATGCTATTAATACCGACGGACTCAACCTGCATTCCACGCATTCGTGTCCAATCTTCATCAAGGACCTCGGCCATATACTTCGCAAGCTCCATCCCTTTTGAAGTAACGTGTGAAATACGAATTCCATCTAAGGACATTTTATTAATGGCAGTCTGCAATGCATTCATATATTCAGATAAATATTGACCATTAATGTCATTAATATCGACATTCGATTTATTTCGAGGAATGGCTTCCATGTAAAATTTAATGGGGTCTACAATTTTAATTGAATAAGTCCCATGAGCACGCAGAAATAATTCCGCATTATAAAAATTATCAAAGTAATTAATTGGGTTGCGCGTACCAAACTTAATCCCCTTGATTTCTTGAAGATTGATAAAGTACACTTTTTGCGATGTTGATGGGACACCGCCAAACTTAAAACGATTAAAGGTTTCGTGTAAAGCTTCTTCAAATTGACCATTGAATAAAGATGGCTGTGAAGAGTTTACAACTTGGTAATAGCCTTCTTCAGCTGTATAATCAACGATTTTTCCACTATCAACTAAAATCATAAATTGATTTGGATACACATGAATAACTGAACCATTTGAAATAGTTGAATCTGTTCCCTTAAAATTTTGATTTCGACGGTCTTTTGCTCGTACTTTAACACCGACTGACATGACGGTCGTATCACTCATCGCTTGTGGTTCGATTACCTCATGCCATTGATCTGCTAAGTTTCCTTTTACTGCACTGACTGCTGCTTTAATTATTCCCATTTATAACCCCTCCTGCTTTAAGTTGAACCTTTGTAACTATATTTTTTAGATTACTCATTATACATTCATGATATCAGTAAATAGTGCTTTTGTATTTGCCTGATATTATTGTAATACGATTCTACCAGGCGAAAGGTTTCATTTTGAATCTTCTTAATGGGGAGTGAAGAAGCTTGCATAACGACAAGTAGAGTACATTCACCTAGTTTTTATATAGTCCCTTGAGAAGAAAAAAAGCAAAATAAATAGAGTTAAGTTTGAATACTATACTCCAAAGAGACGGAATGTGCTTACTTCTTTTACATTTAAATTTCTTTTAGCCGTTAAAAAAGAGAGCCAATAAAGGCTCTCTCATGCGAAAGGTTGATTATCCTGCAAAATGTTCTTTAGAAGCATTAGCTTTCAATCGTTGTTTCTTCGACTTTTTGAAGAAAAGCATCTCATAGATTACAGGTACAACGATTAGTGTTAATAACGTGGAAGTGGTCAAACCACCAATAACAACAATCGCTAAGCTTTGTGAAACTAGGCTACCCATTTCTGCCTGCTTGAATATCAATGGGAGCATTGCGCAAATGGTGGCAATTGCGGTCATTAGAATCGGTCGAAGACGAGTTGCAGCTGCATCTAATAGGGCTTCTCTGACTATCATTGTTTCTTCGTTTTGCTTTACCCTGTCAATTAATACTATTGCATTAGTTACAACAATACCAATAAGCATTAATGCACCTAATAATGCTGTTATCTCAACCGGGATTTGACTAATTAATAGTCCTAATATTGCCCCAATTGCTGCTAATGGTAACGAGAACAGAATGGCAAGTGGCGCACGCATTGTCTTAAAGGTGATGACCATGATTAAATACACAATCCCAATTGATGTACCCATCGTAATAAATATATCAGTAAAATCATCTGCTTGTTGAACTGATGCTCCGCCAACAAGTACATCAACATTTTCGGGCAGTTCCAATCCCTCACCAGATGGAACCCCGTTTATCTTTTTCGTGATTTCTGCAGAAACAACGGATAACTTTTGTGGATCCACAGTTGCGGTAACCCTTATATACGTTTCTCCTGATTTATGAAGAATTTGCGTTGATTTATTTTCAACAGTAAGATCCGCTACCTCTGTAACTTGCACAAGCTCCTGTCCTGTAGTAATCTGTATTTTTTCTAAATCCTGAATGGATTGTGGGTCTACTGATGCTTCTAAATAAACCGGGGTACTGGAACCGTCAAGTGTTACAGAACCGATTGGCATACGATTTAGAAGCATACCAAGCTGTTTAGTAATCTCAGTTGGATTAGCCGCTTCTGGATCAACTTTAAACGTAATAACCGGCTTTTTCTCTTCTTGGTTTGTTTCTACTTTTTCTACACCCTCAATATTTTTAATTTCGTTTATAACATTGGAGGCTGTTTCCTCAATATCACTAATTTGATCTCCTATGACATCAATGGTAATTGCTGTTCCGCCTCCCCCCATAATAAGGGCATTTGCACCAGCGGTTAATTCAGCATTTGGGTATTCACTTTTCTGTTTGTTCACTTTTTCAATGAAGCCCTCTGCATCCGCGTCCTTTTTCATGACAATCGTGTAATTTGCTTTCGTTGGAGATTCAACAGAACCAAATTGAGCCGCGTCCGCACTATTTCCTAATTGTGTATACATTTTTTCAACTTCATCTTGTTCTAATAAAAATGTCTCGAGCTTTAATGTATTCTCTCGAACTTCTTCTATTGGAGTCTCGTTTGGATAATCGAGTGACATCACAACAAGCTCAGCATTTGAACTATCAGTGGCTCCCTTTGGCATTACAAAATAGGCACCGATTGAACCTGCAAACATTAAAAATGAAGCGAGGATAACCACCCATTTGTGATTTAAAGACCATCGTAGTAAATTCACGTATCGTTTAGGAGTACGATGCTTCGGGAGCTTCGCTTTCCTTAATAATCCCGCACTCATAAGTGGTACAACTGTAAGCGCAACTAGTAATGAAGACAATAAAGAATATGTAACAGTTAAAGCAAATGGTAGTAAGAAATCTTTTAAGCTAGCACTGACTAAACCAAGTGGAAGGAACACAGCAACAGTTGTTAGCGTTGATGATGTAATCGCGGATGCTACCTCTTTTGTTGCATCGATTACCAGCTGAACCGTGAATTTTTCTGATTGCATTTTTCGGAAGATATTCTCGATGACAACAATACTATCATCAACCAAACGCCCAACAGCTACTGCCACGCCTCCGATTGTTAAAATATTTAACGTGATTCCAGTTTGTGCGAGTAAAAATAACGTTAACCCCAGTGACAAGGGAATAGATACAATTGTGATAAGTGTAGAACGTAAATTTCGTAGGAAAAGCATGATAACAATGGTCGCAAATAATGCACCAAGTAACACTTCTTTAATCATCGTTGTTACTGAATCAACAATCATATCAGCGGTAGAATAAAAGACCGATACATTTGCATTTTCGTATTTTTCAGTAAGCTCTCCAGCTTTTTCTTTTACGTTCTCTGCTGCAGTAACTGCGCTTGAATTGCTATCCTTTACAACACTTACTAGTAATGAATCTTCCCCATTGATTCGAGTAATATTTCCTTCCGGATCAACTTTTTCAACAGTGGCAACATCTCCTAGAGTTACCCCTGGTACAATCGGTAATCCTTTCAAATCTTCAAGACTCTCAAGTGTACTCACAACTTTAAGATTACTTGCTTTGCCATCGATAGTTCCCTGCCCAATAGCAGTAGCAATATTTTGCCCCTGCAAGCTACCAATCACAGCTTGAGCAGGAAGATTGAATTCTTGAAGTTTTTCTTGATTTAACTCAACAAAAATTTCGCTACCTGATCTTCCAAACATCGAAACATTTGCAACACCATCAATATTCTGTAAAGCAGGTATTAGCTTATCCTGAGCTAATTCAATATTTTCCTTCGTAATACCATCATCAAATGTGATGGAGATATCAGCGATTGGAATCATATCAGTATTAAGCTGTGAAACAATTGGTTTGTTTATATTTTCCGGAAGTGGCACGCCCTGTAGTGCTTCTTGCACATCAAGCTTAGCTTGCTTCATATCCGTCCCACCCTCAAAGAACAGATCAACCTTTGAGAATCCATCTCCTGTTGTGGAAAAAATATCACTCTTTCCTTTTACGGATGCAACAGCCTTTTCAATTGGTGTTGTGACGGTATCATCCATCGTTTCAACATCGTTGCCCTGCCCTAACACAACAACCGTAATCTGTGGATTATCAGCAGACGGCAAAAACTCCATTGGCAGAGTGAAATAACTCACGATGCCCATTACTAAAATAAGGACTGTCGTAAGAGATACTGCGGCCTTGTTTTTAAGCGACCATTTCGTAAACCAAGTCATATTCAGTTTTCTCCTTTTTATGTAGAATATTTAGCTCTAGTTATGTGGGTAGGATTCTTTGAGATATGTGTTCTATGAGGCGATACAGGATGTATATAACAAAAGGATTATGTTATAACTAGTACAAAAGTAGTGGTAAATCAAAATGAATTATAACTCGGATTACATTAGAAGTAAATTCTTTTTTTTGTAAATTTATTCTAAAGATTGTCCCAACCATGAACACAAGCAAAAATGAAAAACTGGAGGGCAACACCCCCCAGTTTTTTATAAACCTTTCACCCATCTTGTCGCCATCTCAACCCAATTTCCTACCTCAGGTTGAATATGATTATCTCTACCTTTTGATTGTGTTTCCTCCGTTCCAAGAGATAAGCCATGGACACCTTCAGGATAAATATGCAGTTCAAGGTGAACTTTGTGTTTTAATAAGCTTTGCGCAAAAAGCATGCTGTTTTCCACGGGGACAACAGCATCAGAAACTGTATGCCATAAAAAAGTTGGTGGAGTTTCGTTTGATACTTGATTTTCTAAGGATAAAAATTCTCTATTATGTTGGTCATCGAACGTATCTCCTAATAATGCTTTGAAGCTTCCTTCATGTGCATATGAGCCAGAAGAAATAACAGGATAGCTTAAAATTAATCCATTTGGCTTAATTTGTTCTTTTGAATAAATTAATTGATTCGTGAGAAAGTCTTTACTCCAGAATACACCTAAGCTTGCAGTTAAATGGCCGCCAGCCGAAAAGCCCATGACAATTATTTTATTGAGATCAACGTTCCATTTCTCTGCATTCTCACGAATAAAACCAATGGCATTTGCCAATTGACATAGTGATGTTGGAAAAACAGCAGGTTCAACACTATATCTTAGAATACTTGCGTGAAATCCTTTACTGAGCATCTGTATAGCAACTGGTTCTGCTTCCCGGTCAGATGTATGAACATAGCCACCACCTGGGCAGATTACAATCATTGGTCTTTTGCGGTCAGGGTCAATACTTGGTGAATTATCAAGTAGATATGTAAAAAAATCTGCTTTTTCGTTGTTATGTATTAACTCATATTTTTCATGAATCATTGATCTTCCACCTCTTTAAGTTCATTCTATAAAAACTTCGACATTCTTTGTAAACTTCCTGCAGGCAAAAAAAGGCTGGAAATCCAGCCTTATTCATAACGTAATGCATCAATCGGACTAAGCTTCGACGCTTTGTTTGCCGGTAAGATACCAAAAATAATACCAATAAAAGCGGAGAATCCAACGCCAATTATCACGATTAGCGGACTGACTGTAGCAGATATTGGTGAATACATAGAAACAAGAATGGTTCCTAATGCTGCAAGACCAATTCCAAGTAGACCCCCTAACGAGGTTAAAGTCATGGATTCAATTAAAAATTGAAGTAAAATTCGGCCTCTTGTAGCACCAAGTGCTTTTCGCAAACCAATTTCTCGCGTTCTTTCCGTAACAGAAACGAGCATAATATTCATAACACCGATTCCCCCAACTAACAAGGAAATCCCTGCGATACTACCGATTACCAAAGTCATAATGGTAAGGACAGTGTCAACTTCTTTTTCGTATTCGGAGAAATCGTTAACTGTGTACATCCCGTCTTGAAGTTTTTTTGCGCTAGTTAAGGCGTCCGCCGCTGAACGTCCAATTTCAGAAATTCGTTCAGGGTCATCTGCGATGATGGCTAAGCGCTCGATTTCTCGATTTCCGAACATCATCGAAATAACGCCTCGTGGCATGAGCATTTCTCCAGATTCATTATATCGAAATTGTTCAGGGATAGGTGATTCATACACACCAACGAGCTTATATGGATTCCCATTAAGGTCGACAATTTCACCAATAATATCTTCTTTATCTTTAAAGAATTTTTCTCTTGCGACCGTATCAATCATCACAACACGGTTTTTTCCATCGTTGTCTCTTGCATTTATTGGTCGACCTTCGACAATTTCAATATCCCGTGCTGTAAAGAACTCAGGTCCAACTCCGGTAATCTCCATGTCACCCTGTTTATCATTATAGGTTAACGGTCCCCAGCCTTGATTTGTGGCAATCACTGCTTTTACACCTGGCACTTCTGATAGGGTTTCGACATCCTCAGAGGTTAGTTCAGGTTCCATCCAGGCCATCTCTGATTCTTCTTCACCCTCTTTGGGCATTGGCTGATACCAAAGATCAACCGCATTTTTTTCAAGACTAAACAGTTCCTCAGTCATTTTTGTTTTGGCACCTTGTCCAATTGCGACAATAATAATAACTGCCGCTACGCCAATGATTATCCCAAGCATTGTTAAAATGGACCTGACTTTATGATTCCATATCGAGGATAATGCTACTTTAAAGCTTTCTAATAGACTCATAGGCTTCTCCTCTGATCATCCGTTATCAATCCATCCTTTAAGGTGATAACCCTATTTGCATATTCTGCAATTTCTTCCTCGTGCGTGACGATGATGACTGTTCTGCCTTCTTTGTTTAGTTGAACCATAAGCTCCATTATTTGTTCACTCGTTTTAGAGTCAAGAGCTCCAGTTGGTTCATCAGCTAAAACAATCGAAGGATTATTTACAAGGGCTCTTGCAATTGCCACCCTTTGTTTTTGTCCACCTGAAAGCTGGTTCGGTAAATGTTTTACTCGATCCCCAAGTCCAACCTTGTCCAACATTTGTTTGGCTCTATCGATTCGTTCCCGCTTTGAGACACCTGCATAAATGAGCGGGGATTCCACATTTTTTAATGCATTATGTCGCGGTAAAAGAAAGAACTGCTGAAAAACAAAACCGATGTGTTCGTTTCGTAACTTTGCAAGCTTTTTCTCTTTGACTAGGCCGATTGGTTCCTCATTTAATTCAAATGTTCCGGAAGTAGGAGTATCAAGAAATCCAATGATATTCATTAAGGTGGATTTTCCTGAACCCGAGGGTCCCATGATGGCAATGAATTCCCCATCTTCAATCGTTAAATCAATCCCGTGCAGAACCGGTACCTCAAGAGCCCCATTTCCGTATACTTTTGTAATATTACTCAATTTCATCATAGGAAGTCACTTCCATTCCGTCATACATTCCCTCGTATGGTGTTAAAACAATAAGTTCATCCTTTGTTACTCCTTCTGTCACTTGGATAAATTCATCATTCATTGAACCGGTTTGAACTTCACGTCTTTGTAAGAGTCCATCTGCTAGCACATATACAACCGCTACTCCACCTTCGTCTAAAATAGCAGTATGCGGAATCACTGGGAGAATTTCAGTTCCAGGAATTCTGACCTCGAGTGAAACATGGAAGCCATGACGAAGCTCAGAAGTATCATCTGTAATACCAACCTTGAATGGGTACATTGTGACATTTCCACCGCCACCCATACCATAGAACTCACCTTCCCCGCCTCCAGTGTCATTAGGGAAATGGGAAACGGATTCGATTGCACCTTTCCATTCTCGATCCTTAAATACCTTTGGACGAACGATTACCTCTTGACCTTGTTGGATTTTCACTGCATCAAACTCACTCATTGTCCCTATTACTTTATAAGGTTTATTTGAAATGATATGTATGACTGGTTCATTAGCACCCGCTTCAGTTGCGGCAATATTTTTATTAATATTAACAATAATTCCATCGATTTTACTAACAACTGTCATTTCTTTTTTCAGATTAGTAATTTCTGTAATTCGCTCGTTAGCGGCAGTAATTTCTGATTTCGTATTTTCATATTGTAGCTCCATTTGTACCTTCTCACTTGTGAGTTGGTTAACGTCTTCAACTGGGATTTCCTCTATTCGTTCTGATTC
>NZ_JBALOX010000094.1:10425-10616 GCF_036965165.1 Bacillus sp. JJ1521
TATTTAATGCCGCGATTTGGTTTTGTTCGGTCTTTGCTCTAGTCTGAATTAAGTCTCTTTCTCTAGTTGCTCGTGCTAGCTCTGTGTCTAGCTTTGAAGAATCATAGACAAATAGCGGGTCTCCAGCTTTTATGGTTTGGTTCTCCTCTACTTTATATTCGTTGATTTCTCCATGCTCCGGATTTAAGAAA
>NZ_JBALOX010000095.1:0-74376 GCF_036965165.1 Bacillus sp. JJ1521
GCAATTTTAGGTAAACGTTTACTTAATTCTATTTGGAGGTGTTAAATGGGATATCTCTGTAAATCCTTCTTTGAAGAAAAATATTAAGGGAAACACAAATAATAACGGAGGTGCAAGTTCATGTATAAGAGAGTACATAAAGCCCGAAAAGTACTAATTCTTTCTTTAGTATTTCTTTTGATTTTTACTTCGTTTCAATTTACAAGGGGTTCAAACACACAGGCAGCTGATACTAATGGCACATTTGATGCAGAAACGGGAACGTTGACGTTAAATAGTGAATTTGTAGCTGGAAAGTTAAAGGACCAAATTGACTCTGTACTACCCGGTGGAAACAATTATGCCGATATCAAGGTTTTAATTCTAACAGCGGGTGTGATTGGAGTTGGGAAAGCAGCCGATGGCAATGATGTAACTGGAATAATTAACGAGTTAACTAATCTTGAAGATTTACAATTAATAGGTAACGCTACAACTCAAAGGACTTCAAACAGTAACTCTCAGGGAATTACACCTGCAAACTTATTTAGTTCGGCAAATTCTAAATTGAAATCGGTTACATTGAAAAATGTAACAAAGATTGGAGCAAATACATTCAGGGGAGTCACAGCTTTAACAATTTTAGTCATACCGAGTGTGACAAGTGTTGAAGATGTAAACGCTTTTGAAGGCATCTCAAATCTTGAATCTATTGAATTGGGGGGAACACCACCACTAACAGGACCTAGTTTGTTCCCAACGGATGCTACATTCTATGTACCGGCTACTAAGGTTGAAACTTATAAGAGTGACGCTTTATGGGGGAGTGTGGAGAATAGAATCCAGGCTGTAGTTAATTCTCCAGAAGAGGATGAGGTTACTCCTCCTAAAAAAGATGATGAAGAAAGTGTCCTGCCTGAAACTGAAGCAGGTGTAGAAGGGGTAGCTGTCATTACATTCGATAAAACAGATAGGCTTGTTGATCTATTAAGGGAAGCTGGCTTTGATAGCACAATTCCGGAACAAGCTGCAAAGTTAAAAAAGATTGTAATAAAAGCAGGAAAAGCAAAGAAAACTCTTGCAAATGCAGATTTTAATCATCAAGGCAAACTTCTAAGTAACTATATTAATCTAACATCATTCATAATCGAGAAGCCGGATGATCCTGTCCATTTAACCTGGAACGGGAATAAAATACCTAATAATGCCTTTAAAGGGCTTGAAAAACTGAGAGAAGTTAAAATAGGAATCGCTACTTCCAATATTGGATCATCTGCGTTTGAAGGATGTATTTCGCTTGAAACAGCCGAGTTCCTTGATACACGTATGATTAGTCCGAAGTCTTTCAAGGGGAATACAAGCCTTACATCACTTACATTTAATAAAACATATTTACCAGTAGGGTTTGAAGAGTTTCCGGGTGAGCCCACTGAATGGTTTGAAGATGTAGATACTAGTAAACTAACTGTTTTCGTTCCAACAGTTGCAATAGAAATCTTTAAAGAAGATGAGGATTGGAGCACTATTTGTAGCGGGTGTGAAATCAAGTCTAACGGTGATGATGCAGAGAAGGGGGCAGATGAAGGGCCTCCAGCAACTCTGGAAGTTGAAATTACTAATTTTACTACAAAAAAACTAGAAGATGCAATTAAAAATTCTCCTTATTTTAGCGGTAATTTTGAGGATATCCGAGTACTTACAATAAAAGCCGGTATTTTATCCTCTGCCGATATCAGCTTTATTGCTAGCAGTCTTAAAAAGCTCGAGGAGCTTTATATTATCGAAGAGGCAAATTTTGAAAAAGGAGCCATTCCTAAAAATGCCTTTGAGGGTAATAGATATTTAAGAAAAATTAAAGCAGAGAACGTAGAGGAAATTGATGTAAAGGCTTTTAATTTATTTGAAAGTCTTGAGGAAGTAGATTTTCCGGATGTAAAAATTATTAGATCACAAGCGTTTGCGCAAGTAAAGGGTTCTAGTGATAGCAAGCTTAAAATTGCGAGGTTTCCAAAAGTAGAGGTTATAGAACAGAGAGCTTTCTATTATTGTGTGAATTTAGAACATTTGTACTTAGGTTCACAACCACCGACACTTACGGTCCCTGAGGGTAAACAAGGCTTATGGTTTAACTTTGTAACCGGCATGACAATTCATGTACCTGACCGAGCTGCATTCGATGAATATGTCAAAGTTGAAAATAGCGAAATGATTGATTGGAGTGCATTTGACTTCATCGCTGAAAATGGCGATGAGTTACCAGCAGTAGAGCGAGCAGATGCATATAATGACGCGAACTATGACCATCTTCGTAAGGATCATACACTGCCTTTTTATAACGGTGATTATAAAACAAGTCTGAATTTGTATACATTTAATATGAATCTAAACTCATGGATTCAAGGACGTACCTCACCGGAACCAATGACTACTTTTGAGGCAATCAAGTGGGCACACGAAAACGGGTTTGATGCAGTAGATATCACAGCTTATTACATTCCTGGTTATAGTAATACAGCCATGCCAACAGAAGAACAGCAGAAGGAAATTCTTGCATTTGCTAAGAGCATTAAAGAATATAGCGATAACTTAGGCATTGCAATAAGCGGTACTGGAATTCAAAATAACTTTGCAGACCCTAATCAAAAAAGACGTGAGCTAGATATTGAGAGAACAAAATTTTATATTCAAGTTGCAGCTGAAATGGGGGCACCTGTAATTAGGGTGTTTGCCGGACCACCTCCTGCTGATATTTTACGCTCAGGCTGGGAAGCAATAACAAAAGATCGAATTACGCCTGCCATTCAAGAAATAGCAGACTTTGCACAAGAGAATTATCCGAGTGTTGAAATTGGTGTTCAAAATCATGGTGATATGCTAGCAACGGCCAACCAAGTCCTTCAGCTACTCGAATGGGTTGATCGAGACAACGTTGGTATTGTGAACGATACAGGTTATTACCGAGATTTTATGAGTCTTGATGCGCGAGGCTATGATTGGTATTCGGATATTGCCCTAATCCTTCCTTATTCAAACAACTTTCAAGTGAAGAAAAAACCAGGAGGGGCAGAAACAACAGAGTTAATGGATTTAGAAAGAATTTTTAAAGATATGAGAAGCAGCTCTTATGGGCGAAATGGTGAATATGTACCTGTTGAATTATTATGGAATCCGGGAGATGAAGGTTATCCAGGGGATCTAGCTGAACCGCCTTATGAAGAAACATTAGCATTTCTTACTAAGATGAAAATTGCAATGGATAGAACAAAGCGAACAGATATTTATTCGGATTTAAGCGGAATTCATTTATCATCAGGTGGGTTAAATGAAGAGTTTTATTCAGGAAAAACGAACTATACACAAACGGTTGATAATAATGTTACAAATGTAACGGTTACAGCGAAAAAGGCAGAATCACAGGCAGTAATACAGGTTAATGGGGAAATTGTAGAAAGCGGAAAACCTAGTGGACCAATTGCTCTTAACGTTGGAATCAATACAATATCAATCGTTGTTTCAGGGGCGGATGCAGTGGAAAAAACGTATACAATTGAAATTACTCGAGAGGCACAAGCTAAAACGCCTTCACTTGACTTAACCCCACTAGAGAAACTCATTGCAGTGGCCAAAGCAATTACAAATAATGATTCAGTCTATACAGATAGTTCCTTTGCCGCGTTACAAACTGCGATTGAAGAAGCTGTATCGGCATTAACTAGTATAAAAACAGAACAGGATTTAATGGAGGCACTAAAAGAATTGAACGCCGCGATTGATGGATTAGTAAAGGTTTCACCTGGTTTAGGTGATAATGACGGTGGAAAAGGTCCTGGTAAAGATGGAGATGAAAATCAAGGCAGTAAAGGATCAAGTAATGATAAGCGAAACCAAGGCAAAAACAGCAATAAACAAAAAGATAAAAAGGGTTCAAAACTTCCGGTTACGGCAACATCAATGTTTACAATGTTATTGATGGGCATAGCGTTGCTTCTTGCTGGTGTTGGATCAATGTTTGTTGTAAAAAGAAGAAGAATTAGGGGCTAAATAAATTTAAAAATCAGGGTTATCCACGAGGAGCAAAAAGAAGGCTCGGAGGATAACCCACTTTTTATAAATTAATCAAGGAGTGAAAGTATGTATATTCGAGTACGTAAAGGACTTAGCCTTATAATAGTTATTCTCTTAATATTGACATCATTGGAACTCACCTTAGGTAAAAAAATTAATGCAGCTGAAGAAGATATAACAATTTCACTAAAGGCGGACCATCCGAATATTGTAAATGTTGAGGAAGATTCGCACTCTATCGTTGTAATTAAAAATACAAATTTTGAAAAGCTGAATCAGCAAATTTCCAATGGTATTGATAGCATCTTAAGGGTAGTAGACATAAATGGTACTCCTAAAAAAGAAACAGATGAGCTTTTAACGGGTGACAAGTTAGTGCTAATAAAGGGGAGTTCAAAGAAAGAGTATACGATTCAAGTAAATTATTTTTCGCTTAAGAACTTAGCATTGAATCCTGATGAACAAAACATCAAAGTAAGCTCAATAAGAGGAAATACTAAACCTTTAAACGCCTTTAACGGTGAATCCACCGGCAACGCTGGCAGTGGATACCAAGTGGATCAGTCTCAAAGCAAGCCAGCTAGTATTAGCGCTGGCAAAGATACATTTTGGCTTGCCGTTGACTTAGGTGAAATTCAAACAATTGACCAGTTTAGCGTTGCATGGGGGACAACAGTTAGTAATTTAACAACGAGACTAAAAGATTCGAAATACCGTGTTGAATACACAAATGATCCTGAAAAATGGGCAGCTGTCTCAAACGCCACCGTTTCCGGAGCAGATGGTATTTTAAACTACAGTAAACCGGCTGGTTGGGACCTTGCATATGAGCAAGATGTAAGAGAATTACCGAATGCAAATGGTAATAAGGTATTTATGAGCAATCTAGAGACACCAATTTCAGCTCGATATGTGATGTTAACAGGAGAGCTTGCAAGCAGTTGGATTGAAATTTATAACTTCTTTGTGTTTCAAAAAGAGTCTAGTGAGGGAGACCCAAATCAACCTGTCTACCCAACAGAAGAGTTAGCCGGAATTGTTCCAGATTATGAAGGAATGAGTTTAACAGTAGGGAGACCAGCCATTGTAAGAAAAGATACTGCGGTTCCTAAAATTCATATAACTGCAAAAGAAGATATTAACGTATCAGGAGAATTAAAGGACCCAAATGGGCGTACTATCTATACAATTGCAAAACAAACCGTTGAAAGTAGTTCGACAATTGTTGTTGCGCCTGATGTAGAAGCATCTATCCTTGGAACATATGTTTTTGAATGGGAAATTGAAGGAAGAAAAAAGGTTTATGATAAAGTCTATTTCACTGCCGTAGACGAAGACATTTCTAAATACAATTATACCAACCCCTACCCAGCACTATATTTACATGAAAATAGACTGGTCTACATTCCTGATTATCTAGGCAACACTGTTATGGATTATTCCAATGTAGGATACCAAGGTGGTGGTATTGAAATTCCGAATGTTCCTGTGAAAGTTATCCTTGAGCCTTCCGAAGACTATACATCGGACGATACCGAGCGTATTCAAAACGCAGTTAACATGATAGGACGTATTGCGCCCGATTCCAATGGTTTTAGAGGTGCATTACTATTAAAAGCGGGTACTTACAGGGTAAGTAGTTCAATTAGAATTTCTGAAAGTGGAATTGTAATAAAGGGAGAAGGAGATGACCACGAAAATATAGAAGAGCATCCGATACCATTAAGTCCAACTAACTGGAAGAATTATAAACAATCCGAGGAAGCTAAACCAAACGTTACCAAGGTTGTTGCAACTTGGGTGGCTAGCTCCTATGATAAAAATACAGCTATCTTCAATTTTTCTGGCTCAGCAGATTCAAAAAGCGGTAGCCCTATCGAAATTGTTGATCAATATGTTCCAGCTGGAGGATATACACTAAAACTTGCATCAGTGTCTGGTCTTAGCGTAGGGGATACGGTCAATATTCGTAGAGCTATTAATGCAGCCTGGGCCCAAGACCTTAGAATGGATGTTATTACTGATGCGCCAGGGGTACCCTCAGCTAATCAGTGGGCGGAAAATGGAGTTGTCGATAATGCATATGTTAATAAAGATGAAGAGCGTACAATAAAGTCTATCAATCATGATACCAATGAAATAATTCTTCTAGAGCCTTTAGCAGATGCACTTGATATGAGATATGGTGTTTCGACAGTGACAAAGTATGAACCGACAGGCAGAATAAATAATGTAGGTATTGAGAACATTCAGGTGTTATCGAGGTTTAATGAATCAACTACAGCAATTAATTCTGCATTTGGTGTAGATTATAAATCATTTGATGATGAACTTCATGCACAGCTTGCGGTTCGTTTTGGTAATGCACAAAATGCGTGGGCAAGGAGGATAACCACCTATCACATCGATGTTGCTGTGTCCATTTCAACTGGTGTTAGCAAGCTTACTATTCAGGATGTGAACTGTCTTGAACCTGTAGGTGGTACGGGGGGAGAGCGTCGATATAGTTTTTCAAATGCTGGAGGGACATTAGTGTTAAGTCAACGGAACTATACCAGATATACTCGCCACGGGTTTATTGTAATGGGTCATGTTATTGGTCCTAACGTATTTTACAATAATAAAGCGGAATACGAATTTGATGCAAATGAGCCCCATTTGAGATGGTCTACTGGTGGGTTATATGATAATTTTGACGGTCGAGTTTATGTACAGAATAGGTGGAACAATGGAACGGCTCATGGTTGGTCAGGTGCAAATTATACACTTTATAATAATACTGGTCCTTATATCATCAGTCAGAATCCGCTTGCAGCTAATTATATATTCGGGCAAAAAGGTGAAAGACTCCCTTTCGTAATGGATGCAGTGGACCCAGGAAATGTTCCTAATTACCATCCTTATGAGTACAGCAATGGGAGTAAAATGGCACCAGAAAGTTTATACATTCAGCAGCTGAAGGATAGGTTGGGACAAGAAGCTGTAAATAATATTAATAAAAGTGATATTCCTGCTTATATTGACGAATCCAGTGATTTTACGACAATATTTGCATCACTAGAAGGAATTTTAGTTGACGGTATACCATTAGAGAATTTTAACAAGGATGTTCTTTCCTATAATGTACCTGTCGCTTTAGACTATACAGTCCTTCCAGAAATATCGTATAAGGCAGATGCTAATACAAATGTTGTTGTTTCAAATGATGGAAATAAAGCAATTAAACTTACTGTAAGTATGCCAGGAAAGCTGGATACTGTTTACGTAGTAAATTTTGGGATTATAGACAAGGATGTTCCAATTACCTCAAGTGCAGGGCAATCATCAATTTTTCATTTAATTGATGGTGATCCAAAGACATCATGGTCCGCATCAGGTACGCCATGGGTTCAATTTTACCTAGGTGATAAGCCTGCTTCAATTAATAGTGTATCACTTGGTTATTCTAGGGACACGCAAATCAGACGGTCGTATTATTTTGATTTTGAAATATCAAACGATGGATATAATTGGACCAAAGTGATGGATGATAGCTGGAGAAGAGATAATTTAGGTAATGGGCATATAATGGGTATGGAAGTTTTACCCGGTGCAGGTGGAGATTCTATAACTGATTATGAGACATTTATATTTCCTGAAGGAATATCAGCACGGCTATTTCGTGTATCGATGTTTGGTGCACGATCAGGAACTGGAACAGGCACATCCAACGTTAATAAATATTGGGCAATAGATGTTGATGCTACCGTTAATGAAGAGCACCTCAAAGTGTCAGGAGTTAAAATATCCGAAAAGGAGTTAAGTCTCAAAAAAGGTGAAACTAGACAACTTACGGCATCAGTGTTACCTGCGAATGCTTATAATAAAGCTGTTACATGGAGCTCCTCCAATGCAGGAGTTGCTACTGTCGATGATACTGGTCTTGTTACAGCAATTGCAGAGGGAAGCGCAACTATTACAATAAAAACTGTTGAGGGTGGATTTTTAGACACCAGTAATGTGACAGTCAAAGAAAATACTCTCCCATCAATTGATTTAAGTCAATTAAAGAATCTCATTGCTGAGGCAAAAACAATTTCAAATGATCATTCAGTGTATACTGAAAATACTTTTGCTGCATTACAAGCTGCAATCAAGAAAGCTGAATCAGAACTAGAAAAGATTAATACAGAGTTAGAATTAACCCAAGCACTGGAAACATTGAAAGCAGCGTTAGATGGATTAGTTAAGGCAGCACCTAGCCAGGATAGAGACATCCCTGAGCAAAATGGAGATACGAATCAGGATGATAAAAAGAACCCTAGTCAAGACGGAGATCATAACCGGGATGTTGACAAGAACCATATCCAGGACGACAAGAAGAATCAAGGTGGCGAATCTCAAAATCAAGGTCACGATGTCCAAACAAATAACAAAGGTAAAAAGCTCCCTAATACAGCATCATCTATGTATACACTGTTAGTAACAGGATTATCTTTACTTTTAGCTGTTACTATATTTATATTTGTTTGGAAAAGAAGATTAAGAGGTTAAAAAATTCACTGGTAGGGTGAGAGCAAGATCATCTATTCCACTTGTTTAAAGAACGTTCGAACTAATAATCAAGTATTTTATTAAGGTTCAGTGATTAATTTAAACCTTAAGTTAACAAAATAAAATTTATTTTCAGAAATATACTTGACACCAATTGAGGCTACTATTAAAATATGAATCAAGTAAACGTTTACTTATAATAGATTGTATTAAGTAAACGTTTACTAATTTTTAATAACAATGAGTAAACGTTTACTTATTAGGAGGTGTTCAATCCTGAAGAAACAAGCGAAAAAGAAATATACAACACTCCGAGACGTTGCCAAGTTAGCTGAGACATCTATAGCAACTGTATCTTATATTCTCAATGATTCAGAAGGGCGTTACGTCAGTGCAGAATTAAGAGAAAGGGTTCTTCAGGCTGCTAAGGAGTTAAATTATGTGAAAAGTGCTGTTGCAAGTAGTTTAAAGGGGAAAGAGCGAGGCATTCTTTCAGTGTTGGTTCCTCAGTTTGATAATCCATTTTTCACAAGGATTATCGTTGCTATTGAAGAAGTAGCGCATCGCCATGGCTATTTTATTTCGATTAGCACCACAGTGGATGATATGGAGAGAGAAAGAGAAATTATCAAAAAAATGATTGAACAGCGCGTAGACGGCATAATAATCAGTCCGACCATTCAGGGAACAGAAAATACCGACCATCTTCGGAACTTGGGCATTCCTTACGTTATTCTTGACAGACCATTGATTGGTCTTAACGAATATGATTTCGTCGGGCCAGACAATCTCAGCAGTGGTTATTTAGCAACAAAACACTTAATTGATAATGGGCATAACAGAATTGGGTTTATGGGCTGGGATACCTCTATTAACGTTCAAGACAGGAAAGATGGATATACAAAAGCGATGGAAGATTCAGGCTTACCTGTTGAGCGGCAATGGATTCAACTAGGTTCTCTTGAAAGAGATACGGGTTATCGCTTAATGCAGAACTACTATGAATCAGGTATCACTGGAGTGGTATTTGGTCACCACATCCTAGCGGAAGGTGCAATTCGATATTTAAGAGAAAGAAATGTAAGTATTCCGGAACAGATGTCTGTTGTTCTAATCGGTACACCTACATGGGCGCAGTTAAGCGTACCGAAAATTACTTGTATAAATCAAGGAGAACAACAAATTGGTGAAATTGCCGCAGAGGTTTTACTAAGAAACATATCGGGAGAAGCTGAAAGTCAGAATTGGCATCAAGAAAAAATTACATGTGAATTAATGCCTGGCGATTCGGTAAAAAAACTAAATGATCAGGGGGAAAATTTATGAAAAAGAAAAATGGAATTATGTGGGGAATTGTTATAGCTGTAGTAGTTGTACTCGCATTAGTATGGCCTAAAATTTCTTCTAATTTTCAAGCAGAAGAATCAAATTGGCCAGAGAAAGATATTACCATGGTTGTACCTTTTAATCCCGGTGGTGGTACTGATTTGACAACAAGAACATTAGCAGATGAAATGTCGAAGGAACTTGGGGTAAATATTTCCGTAGTGAATACTCCAGGCGCTAGCGGTTCGGTAGGTACGCTAAGTGTTCAGAATGAAAAACATGATGGATATACGATGCTAGGTAATGGGTTTATGGCTTTTGTAAGTTACCCTGTTATGGGATACACAGAAAAAACACACCGTGATTGGAATATTTGGATTGCAACTTTTTCTCCTAACGTTATTGCTGTAAATGAGAATTCTAAATACAAAGATATTAACCAACTTGTGAAAGGCTTAAAAGATAATCCAGGCTCAGTATCAATTGGTACAGCTGGCATTGGTACAGGAGGACATATCGGGAGTGAAGTATTAAAGTCAGCCCTTGATTTTGACTACAAGCATGTACCGTACGAAGGTGGAAACCCTGCAATTTTGGCAGCGCTTTCGGGCGAAGTGGATCTTGTTCCTCAATTATCAATGGAAATGGTAGATATGCTTAGAGGTAACAAATTGAATGGTCTTGCAGCTCTTACGGATAAGCCATTTGAAATTGAAGGAGCAGACCCAATTCCATCTATTCTTGATGTAAATCCTGATTTGAAGTCAATCGTTCCTTTAGGGGAATCATTTGGAATTGCAGTGCCAAAGGATACACCGAAAGATGTTGTTGATAAAATTGATGCAGCGTTCAAAAAGGCGATAGATAGCGAAACAATGAAGAAGTTTGCAAATGAAAAAGGTGTAGAAGTTATTGGCTACAGTGGGGATAAGGCACAAGAATATGTAGAAAAGCTTGCCTCTACAGTTAACTGGGCTTTATACGATGGTGGAATAGCAAAAATTTCACCTGAAAAGTTTGATATTCCAAGACCAGAAAAAGGTGAATAACAAATGGAAACACAGTTAAAACATCTCGATTTCATATCTTCCATCGGTATGTTTCTGATTTCAAGCTATATCATTGCGGAAAGCTTAAGAATTCATGGAGAAGTAGGAGGTCCACTGTATGCATCACCTGGACTTCTTACATTATTTCTTGGAAGTATGTTGATGTTATGCTCAGTATTATTATTTGTTAAGAGTTTAAAAAAAGTAGGATTTAAAGCAAATGTTCTTGCAGTTAGGCAGTGGTTAGGCGAATTTATTAAGTCAAAAGAAATCCATAATATGCTGTTAGGGATTTTAATACTTGGTTTATTCGTCTTTATCTTACTTCCTAGATTTCCATTTTTACTATCTTCGTTCATATTTCTGTTTATTTTGATGAAAGTGATGGATGCTGGCTCTATTCTTAAAATAACAATCATTTCAATTTGTGTGAGCGGGTCAATTTTTACACTTTTTCAAATTATATTTAAAGTACCATTACCTTAAGGAAAGAAGTTGAGTAACATGGCCTTACAATATATTCTTGACACGCTATATCAACTTTTTACGCCTGTTAATCTTCTGACACTAGTGCTTGCGGTGTTTTTCGGTTTACTAGTAGGAGTACTGCCAGGGTTAACTTCTACAATGGCAATTGCTCTTTTGACTGGATTGACGTATGGGATTGCACCAGAGACAGCGATTCTTTCATTAATCGGCGTGTATGTCGGTGCAATATCAGGCGGAGTACAAACTGCAATTCTATTAAACATACCAGGAACACCAGCTTCAGCAGCAACAGCAGTTGATGGCTATAAGATTGGACAAAGGGGAGAGGCGGGATTAGGCATTTTTCTAGGAAATGCTTCTGCCTTCCTTGGCACCTTGTTTGGGGCAGTTTGTGTCTTGGTGCTTACCCCGCTTCTCGGGATGCTATCTTTAAAATTTGGTTCCTGGGAGTTCTTTTTACTTGCGGTATTCGGTGTTATGATCTGTGGTAGTTTGACATCTGGAGGTGACTCTTTAAAAGGGTGGATTTCCGGAATAATTGGGTTGTTTGTTGCGCAAATAGGATTAGACTCATTGAACTCGTATCCTCGATTCACTTTTGACAGTATGGCCTTAATAGGGGGAATTCCATTAATTCCTATTATGATTGGTTTATTTGGATTCCCGGAAATTGTAAACTCATTCAAAAAACAAGAAATGAAAGCTGTTAAAGAAGTGATTGAGCTCAGAGTAAAAAAAGGAATTTCGATTTTAAAAGGAAAAATATCTACAGTAACTAGGTCTGGCTTCCTTGGGGTCTTTGTAGGGATTTTTCCTGGAGTCGGTGAAGATGTGGCAGGTTGGCTATCGTATTGGGCAGCAAAAATGCGAAGTAAAAAGAAAGAAGAATTTGGTAAGGGTTCTTACGAAGGAGTTATTGCCGCTGAGACTGGAATTAATGCGACAATAGGTGGAAACTTAATTCCTGTACTGACCCTAGCTGTTCCTGGTAGTACATCCTCTGCAGTTTTACTAGCGGCTTTATGGTTACATGGTTATCGACCAGGACCTTTGTTGTTGGGCGAATCACCAGGGTTTATCTATACAATGAGTTTGTATTTGGTAGCTAGCGCTTTTGTTATGCTCCTTTTAGGACTATTTATTTCAAGATATACGGTAAAAGTTCTCCGTTTTGATAAAAAGATTTTAATGCCGATTGTCTTTGTATTTTGTGCTGTTGGTTCTTTCGTCATTGATAATTCAATCACGAGTGTTTATATGATGTTTGTTTTCGGAATAATCGGATTAGTTTTGTCGAAAATGGATTATCCAGCTGCACCATTTTTACTTGGGGTCGTTCTTGGACCAATGGCAGATTCAAATTTACGACGTGCATTAGTATTATCCGATGGTAGTCTTATACCATTCTTTACAAGACCTATTTGTATTGTATTTGTAATTGCCATTATTTTAATGATTTTAGCACAGTTTAAAGTCTTTGATAAGATAAAGCCTATAATTTCAAAGAAAAAAAGCATCTCGGGGTGACAATGAATGAAAAAAGTAAATGTCGGTATCGTAGGTAGCGGATTCATCGCGGCGATCCACATCGATAGTTATAAAAAAGTTTTCGGAATAGACGTATGTTTAAAAGCTGTGGCATCAACAAATAAAAAGGTACAGTCATTTGCCGAAAAATACAGCATCGAAAAGGTATATTCCCGATTCGAACAGTTACTGGAAGATCCAGAAATTGATGTTGTAGATATTTGCACACCAGCTCATCTGCACGAGGAAATGATAATACGTGCTATGGAGGCGGGAAAGCATGTCATATGTGAAAAACCGATGACAGGCTTTTATGGAACAGGAGATGTCAATATTGGGTCGAGTGTTCCAAAAGAAAAAATGTATAGCGATGTTATCGGGCGTATGAATAAATTAAAAGAAGTGGTCGAGCAAAGTGGCAAGTTATTCATGTATGCTGAGAATTGGGTGTATGCGCCGTCGATTAGTAAATGTGCCGAGATTATCAAAGCAAGAAGAAGCAAGATTCTTTTACTGAAAGGTGAAGAGAGTCACAGTGGATCTCATGCTGCTCATGCTGCCCAATGGGCATTTACAGGTGGAGGTGCACTAATCCGTCAGGGATGCCACCCTTTATCAGCCGTACTATATTTGAAGCAGGTTGAAGCCGAAGCACGGAACGAAGAAATCCATATTGAGAGCATAGTCGCGGAAGTTGGCAATATCACAAATCATTTAAATGAGCAAGATCGCGGAGTTATTGCAGCTCGACCAGTAGATGTTGAAGACTGGGCAAATGTTAGTATATCTTTTTCAGACGGTACAAAAGCTGCTGTGATGGCTGGAGATATGATTGTTGGTGGCATAAGAAACATAGTTGAAGTTTTCACTCCTGAAAGTGCACATATTTGTAATATGACACCAAACAACCATGCTTTATCATACTTTGCTAACGAAACGAATTTGGAAGATATATACATTAGCGAAAAAGTAGAAACGAAACAAGGCTGGCAGTTTGTAAGTCCTATGGAAGAGTACGTAAGAGGCTATGTGGACGAATTCCAGGATTTTATGGAGTGTGTCGCATTTGAAAGAAAACCAAAATCGGATTTTTCACTTGCCTATGATTCTACGAAAGCAATTTATGCAGCTTATTGGTCAGCTGCTGAAGGTAAAAGGATATACTTTTAGAAAATAATATACTACTAAATTGGAATTTCGTAATGTCATAGAGGAGAATAACACAATGCAAAAAAATGATGGAATGAATTATGCTCCACAGGGAAAACCACGACCAGTAGTTGGCAGAGGTGAGTTTGTCTTTGCCGCGATGGCACTTGATCATGGACATATTTATGGTCAGTGTAATGGTTTGTTAGAAGCGGGAGCAACATTAAAGTGGGTTTATGATCCAGACCCTGAAAAAGTAAAGCAATTTCTAGAGATTTATCCTGGTGTGAAAGTAGCTAGCTCTGAACAAGAAATTTTACAGGATTCAGAAGTTCATCTTGTAGCGGCAGCTGCTATTCCTTCAGAGCGGGGTCCGTTGGGAGTTAAAGTGATGGAGCATGGTAAAGATTACTTTACTGATAAAACTCCTTTTACTTCTATTGAACAATTGGAACAAGCAAAGTCGAAAGTACGTACTACTGGTCAAAAATACATGGTTTATTATAGCGAACGCTTACACGTTGAAAGTTCTGTTTTTGCAGGACAACTTATTCAAGATGGGGCAATTGGCCGAGTCGTTCAAGTGCTTGGATTAGGACCGCATCGATTAAATGCGCATATGCGTCCAGAATGGTTTTTCCAAATGGAGAAATATGGGGGTATCTTATGCGACATCGGCAGCCATCAAATTGAGCAATTTTTATTTTTTGCAGGATGCAAAGATGCTAGGGTGCTTCATAGCAAGGTAGCAAACTATCACTGTAAAGAATATCCTGAATTTCAGGATTTCGGAGATGCAACTTTGCTCGGAGACAACGGAGCAACCAATTATTTCCGTGTTGATTGGCTAACACCTGCTGGGTTAGGTGCTTGGGGTGATGGGAGATTAACAATCTTAGGAACAAAGGGGTATATTGAGCTTAGAAAATATATTGATATTGCCCGTAATCCAGATGGTGATCACCTATTTTTGGTGAATGATGAAGGAGAACAGCACTTAGAGCTAAATGGTAAGGTTGGTTACCCCTTTTTTGGTGAATTAATTTTGGATTGTTTAAATAGGACAGAACGAGCAATGACACAAGAACATGCATTTAAAGCAGCTGAACTTTGCTTGTTAGCACAAAAAGAAGCCGTAATTGTAGAATGACAGAAAAAAATGAATTCCGTAAAGAGATTTAATTCTTCACCTATAATGGCTTTTACGCTAAATCCTTTAATCAAAGCACGTGGAGTACTGTTCACTACTTGTAATAAAAGATTAAAACAGATGTAACAGTGAGTATAGAGCCTCTCCATAAGGAAAGGCTCTTTACTGTTTTTGACTGCAATTATATGTGATTTTTTACTTAAATTCGTGTTAGTTTTCCATAAAGATTCGTGCATAGTATTCTGTTTCTTCGTACAATATTTGTTCTATTCTCTCATTTCTCAATCGTGTCTTTGTCTTTTCAGTCATCATTAACGATTTGAAAGCTACTTGATATATTCGGCGTTTTTCCTTAATTTTTTTCCATGCCTTCACACCCCGTATACTATATATTTTATTTCAGTATCCAATTCCCCCTTTATTTTATGGCTATTACGGAAGCCGGCTTAAGATCATTCACGCCGGCCACTCTAAATTTATATTTTTAATTGTTGGAGGGAACTGGTACTGTTACATTCATTTCCTGCACTGCTCCAGGATAAAGTTTACCGGTATGATCTACAAGCTCAAGTTTGATGGTATGACCCCCAGTTTCAAGTTCTTTACTCCATGAGCCGATTTGATCCGTAAGTAGATCATCTCGTTTTACGCCATCCACTGTTATAACACCATTGTCCTCCCCTTCATTAGTACCTGCTATAACACCCCCGATAAAGTATGCAATATGAACCATTTCACCATGAATCATTGGTTCTCCCATAATTGCTGGCGGTCCAGCCAAGTTGTGATCAACTTGAGAAACAAAATGCATATGGATTTCAAAATGGGGCATTTCAATGCCTGCATGTTTGTGTCGTTCAAATTGTATATATGTATGATCAACAGGAGGGGCATCCGACCTTGCATTCCTTGTATTAACCCATGATTTTCCATCTGTTCTATCATTGCTTCTATAAAAACAAGCTTTCCATTGATCGTTCCAAGGATAGGACCATCAGAAGGTATAGCCCCATCTGGTGTATACCAATCCAAATCTTGAATGTAAATATCTAGGAAAGGACCCGGTTTATCTGGTTGCACCACCCAACTTCTATCAGTCACAGACTGATTGGCGCTTTGGGTTTGAGAATTCTTTTACTAAAGCCTGAAGAACTGCAAGGCAAACCAATGATTTTGCTTAAGAAGGGAAAGGGAATGCGGAAGATAGCGGATCTATTTTTTACATAGAAAGCAGTTTCCTCACAGATTATTCTGGAGACGAATAGTATCCACCTTGCCTATAATCTTGTTCAGGAAGATAAAGGATTTACTTTTTTACCGGGAGTTGCCGTCAAATCCCTTCATCAATTAAAACCAGGTGTCTTTTACCAGATGCAGGATTACATCATGGAGCGAAATTTTTATGCATGCTTTCGAACAGGCAGCTATCTCTCTCCTAGTATCAAGTATCTAATCCAGTCTATAGCACAGTTATTGTGACAAGGGGAAGGTTCATGTGCGGATTTATAGAACCTGATATCTGCAATCTACTCTAGAAAATTAGTAAGTGTGACAAATAAAGGAACCGACCTCAGTGTGTGAATCGTACACTCTGGGGGGAGTTCCTTTTACTTTTCACAAATTTGCCATAAAAAACTTCCAAACGGATGCCCCTTTTTTACCACCACCTTTCTATAACAACAATGAAAGGGTGGTGCATTCGTATGAATTTAAAATCGGGCACAATTGATAAGTTTGAGGATTATTCAAATTTTAGTAGTTTACAGGAATTCAATAGGCATATGGAGATGTGGATGCTTCAATACAAGGATGATTTTTCAAAAGGCGAATTAGTTGGGTTAAAACGCCTAGTTCGTTATTCAGCGAAAGTTCCAGGGGTTTGCAACGCAAAGATTGGCACGATGCTGAAGTCTATCCATGAGGAATACAACGGAAATGGCGTGTCTCGTTCTACTTTTAAACGAATGATTCAAAAAGCTGTGGCTTTAGGTATTTTTACAGTTTATGAAACCGAGCGCAAGAATGGCTCACAAACTAGCAATCTTTATGTGTTTAATCGTTACCCAGAAATCAATTCAACTCATCATGAACCACCTAAAAAGGAAATTTTGAACCACCATAATGAAACTAGTAATTCTTTTAAAACTAAACAAGATATAAAAGAACGTAAGGACGCTCCTCTAGATTTCACATTTACAAGTGATCGAGTTCCCGTTTCCTTTGTTGAAGCAGTAAAACCATTTTTTCCTGAAGCAAAAATAATCGAGGAGTATTGGAAAATGACAACTATTGCAGCAAATAAAAACAACCGCGACAAGGAATGTGTAGATATGATTGAGCTATCGATTAATGCCTTCAAACAAATGATTATCAAGCTAAAGAAAAATACAGTTCACAATCCATTTGCCTATTTTTATGGGGTGTTAACCCGAGAATTGGAAGAGCTATACTATCAGGAATTGGAAGAATCAGTGGAATATTTCGCGGAAAGTATTAGCAAGCAACGAAAAGAAGCATCCAAAAAATCTGAGCTATTTTCGTTACTTCAAGAAGTATTGCCGCTTACTTAGGCAGCAACTCGATTAAGAATTGGTAGATTCCCTCACACTAGAGGTTAACCCTATAATGGTCTGGAGCGGGTGATTCCTTCGTAGGAGCAACACTGTATCATCCAGGCATTGGTAAAGCTATGATCCAAAATATCTGTTAAAATAGCAAAATAAGCGATAACGAATGTAAAAAAAGCTCGTTGTGCATTTTTATAATTTTACAGATTAGGAGAGATGACTTATTTACCTCGAACAACAACAAGAAATACAAGAGCATCGATTGCAAAATCCAAAGGGGAAAACGCGTTTGGGGTTAGCGCTTTTGCTTGGGTTGCTTGCTTTTTTAGGGCCGTTTAATATAGACATGTATTTGCCTAGCTTTCCCGAGATTTCTCAGGATTTTGGGGCTGGTGCTACGCAGGTACAGCTTAGTTTAACCGCATGTTTAATAGGGCTAGCGATTGGGCAATTGGTTGTCGGGTCGATCAGTGATGCACAAGGTAGGAAAAAACCTTTGTTAATTGCTACTACATTGTTTGTTTTAGCTTCTATTCTCTGTGCATTTGCGCCCAATATGACAACACTGATCACTGCACGTTTTTTACAGGGATTTACCGCATCAGCTGGGGTTGTCCTTTCTCGCGCTGTAGTACGTGATGTATTTAATGGCAAAGAGCTTACGAAATTTTTCTCACTGTTAATGGTCATTAATGCTGTTGCACCAATAATCGCGCCTCTATTTGGCGGAGCAATCCTGGCTTTTCCATCAGCAAGCTGGCAAACCATTTTTTACTTTTTAGCTTTTATTGGACTTTTGATTGTGATTATCGTTGCCATGAAATTAAAGGAAACATTGCCACCGGAAAATCGTATTCCAAGTTCTATTGGTTCATCGGTTATGACAATGGGCAGTTTATTGAAAGACCGTTCTTTTATTGGCTATGCAATAGTTGTCGGATTTGTCCATGGTGGAAGTTTCGCCTATGTATCAGGGACTCCTTTTGTATATCAGGATATTTACGGGGTATCTCCCCAAGTATTCAGTGTTCTATTTGGGATTAATGGAATAGCAATTATTACGGGGAGTTTTATTATTGGACGATTCAGTGAGATCATCCCAGAGAAGAAACTGCTTCAGGCAGCTGTTACGATTGCACTGACGGCGACTCTCCTCCTGCTGATTATGACAATTATTAAAGGGCCGTTAGCGTCACTTGTCATATTGATTTTTATATACATGATCACCATAGGAATGATTATGACTAGCACCTTTACCTTGGGGATGGCCAATCAGGGGAACCGTGCCGGAAGTGCAAGTGCTGTATTAGGCATGCTCCCGTTGCTGCTTGGAGCGATTTTTTCTCCGCTTGCTGGTATTAATGAAACCTCGGCTGTTCCAATGGGAGCCATCATATTTACTACTTCACTCATCGGGTTTATCGCTTTCTTTACACTGGTAAGAACGAAAAAGGTAGAAGGATGAAATTGCTGTCAACTTACTGGATGAGAGTGAACAATTTTCAAAAAAAGTAAAAAACGAAAGAAGAGAAGTTTTTCCTCGCTATTTTGTGGTATCGATTTTACAATTAATCCCATGATTTCCCCTTGTCTCCCTGTGACAACACATGGGGTGCAGGTGATTATAGATCTGTTGAAAAAAATAAGGGGAAGGTTTAAAAACCAACCTTCTCCAAATACAATCCTTCGGCAATAATTGTAACAATATAGTATTTAGTAGGCTGCGGAACCATTCTAAATCACTGGAAAAGTGTCTTAATTGACTACTGAAGGGTGGCACTTAGAATTAAATGATAATAAATTGTGTAGAAGAAGGAGGATAGACATTTCACTATCCTCTTTAATAAATCGCAATAATTGTTAATTTTGCTGTTAAGATGCTGGTTTTTACAATGTAATTTGGTTCAGGTCTGTTGAGGAATTATTTTAATTAAAAGAACGAATCCCGATTTTGGTGGAATTCGTTCTTTTTTGCTTGTTAAGGTGATTGTATCCCCCAACTAATTTTAAATGATGACATAAGAGATGATTTATGAATTGGCAAAAGTCATTTTCTTTATTTAACAAGGTTATTGGTACTTTTATATAGGTTTTTGAATAACAATTGCTATTAAAAAAAACAAATTCTTTAACGAAGTGTAAAGAGCAAATTGTTTGACCATGTTTGTTAAAGTACATGACACGTAACCTTATCGATATTTGGTATGAAAAGGCAGATTGTATAGAGGAAAAATTTCGTAATTAATAATTATCTAATCACGCAACGTATGAAAATACATATTTCTAAAGTTTGTTAGTTGTCGATTTCTTTTATAACAAACCCTCTTGCAAAGGTATTAAAAATACGTATGAGACGATCTGTCATTTCACCGGGTGTCACGTCAAAATCCTGCGCAATCCAGTCCTTAATTAACCCCGCCGTACCATATGCCATATAACGCTTTTGGCAGTAATCATCAACAGAAGACACGCCGTATTGAATATCAAAATTATTTTTCAATAAATTAAATATCGCTTCAGGCAGTTGCTGGTGAATGTGTGGCAAGGTATCTTCTAAAAGTAATAATGTAAAGTAATCACGGTGATCGTAAATATAATACAACAAATCGAAGGAGTTTGTTGTTAACTCTTTTACTTTTACCTGACTATCGCTTTGGTATTTAGACATGCTGTAATACTGAATGGCTTCAAACATTTCATCCATTAACTCTTCAACAAGCTCATGTATGTTTTGATAATACACATAATAGGTTGTTCGATTATATTGCGCATAATCAACGATGTCCTTCACCGTAACAGCACTATATCCCTTTTTATGTACCATTTCAATGAAAGCCTTTTTTAAGAAATTCTTTGTCCGCATCGCTTGGTTGGAAGTGGATTTCATCATATTCCTCTCCTATTAGACAGATTTGATGAAGGTGTTGGTTTCCTCAACATTATAGCAAATATTAAGGATGGTTTACAGAAAGGGAAACCTAGTAAACTATAGATGTAGCTAGAATTATTAGCGGAGTACAAAAAATAAGATTTGAACAATTTGGAGGAGATAGTATGAGAGGTTGGCTATTTTCAGGTACAAATAAACCACTAGAATTGATTGAAAAAGAAGATCCGAAAGCGATTCCAGGTCACGTTGTGATAGACGTGAAAGCTGCTGGTCTATGCCATTCAGACGTTGCAGCTTTACAAGATCCAGGTTGGATGCCACTTTTCCCAAATGGTCCTGTTATTATGGGGCATGAGTTTGCTGGGGTTGTTATTGAAGTGGGTGAAGGTGTAGAAAATATTAAAGTTGGAGACCGTGTTGGGGCTAACCCAATGAATAGAGAAACAAAAGTAACTGCTGGGTATAACTATGACGGCGGGTATGCAGAAAAAGTGCGTGTTCCTGCAGATCAATTAGTAATCATTCCTGAAGGCGTTTCCTTTGTAGAAGGGGCAGCTTCAACAGATGCTGGGATCACAGCGTATCGTGCTCTTTTCAGTATTGGACAAGCTAAAGAAGGTACAAAATTAGGAATCATCGGAATCGGTGGTCTTGGTCAATTTGCTCTACAAATGGCACTAATTAAAGGTTGCGAAGTGTACGCTACCGATGTATCTCCAGAAGCTCGAAAACTTGCTGAAGAACTAGGGGCTCATAAAGTATTCGATACTGTTCTAGATATGAAAGAAGCGGAATGCGACGTCATTGTTGACTTTGCTGGTTTTGGACAAACAACATCTGATGCATTAGAAGCTGTAAAAGTTCAAGGAACAGTTGTCATTGTTGGTATGGGTAAATTAGAATCAAATATCAACACGTATTTAATGATTACAAAGGAAATTAAGCTTTTAGGAAGCAATGGTGGGTCAGTAGAAGACTTAAAAGGTGTATATGATTGCTTCGCTACTGGAAGAATGAATCCAGCTCTTATCACAATCCCGTTTGAAGAAGTCGACAAAGGTATAGAAAAACTGAAAAATCATGAAGTAAAAGGACGCTTAGTAGCTGTATTTGAATAAATGTAAGTTTTCTTTATTAAGGCAGAGGTTGGGATAAACAATCCTCTGAAATGAAAAAGCCTGTGAAATTTTTATCGTAAAATTTCACAGGCTTTTATATTTTTACCACACAAATCTAAAAAATGATACTTTATTATTAATCTGTGTATCGATTTCTGTACTCCCCTTCCATCATTACAGGTTTTACTTCTTTAATTGTTTGCAGCATTCATTATTTTCCCTTATATAACTCTATAATCCAAAAGTCCTATAAAAGTACTATTTCTCCCAAATTCTGCATGGAAAAAAATGCTTGTAACAAAATACGTAATTGAAGGAGGGAGAAGGATGCCGTCATTTTTTAAAAAGAAAGTAAAACAAGAACAGGAAATCTCCTTACCTGAGAGTCAAGTCTTAGAGTCAAAACAAGAAAATATAAGCAGTAACGTAGAACGAACGGTAGAAGAGGTTACACAAATTTTCGAAAACGATATCGATTTCTCAATTAGAAGGTTTCATTTATTTGGTGAAGCCTTATCTGTCGTTCTGTATATGAGTAGCTTAGTTGATCAAGAAAAAATTGATAGAGATATTATTAAGCCTCTTCAAGAGAAAAGACCTGGTGAGTCGTACATCCAAACCAATATCCATACAGGTTCTCTCACGTCCACCCTACTAAAAGATGTGCTCTATCATTGTTCCGGAACATCCGAGTCCAGACTTTCCAATATATTGACTGGTCTATTGAGAGGACAATGTATCGTTTTAATAGAGGGTTCAGATCAAGCTCTCCTTCTTGATGCATTCAAGCCAGAAAAGCGGGGACTTACACAACCTGACACTGAAAGAGTGGTTCGGGGTCCTCGTGATGGGTTTATTGAACAAATCATGACGAATGTATCCCTACTACGTTATCGTTTGCCTGTTCCAGAGTTCAGAATCGAGCAAATGGAAGTTGGTAGGCGTACAAAAACGAGAGTGGGAATTTGTTATATAGAGGGTATTGTAAACAAGGAATTATTGAATGAGGTAAAAAAGCGTTTAGATCGGATTGATATCGACCGTATACTGGACGCTGGATATATTGAGCAGTTTATTGAGGATAATCCAAGGTCCCCGTTTCCACAGGTTCAAAATACGGAACGGCCAGATAAAGCGGTAGGAAATTTACTTGAAGGTAGAATCGTACTGTTAGTAGATGGTTCCCCATTTGTATTGATTGTACCGGCTATTTTTAATCAATTTTATCAAACGAGTGAGGATTATAATGAGAGATTCTTGATTACGAGTGCTGTTCGCGCTATTCGATTTATGTCTCTCATTTTTTCATTAACGTTTTCGTCCTTTTATGTAACGGTTCTTTCGTATCATCCAGAAATGATTCCTGCAAAATTTGTTGTCGCAGCTTCAAGTGGTCGTGCTGGGGTCCCCTTCCCATCGTTCATAGAGGTACTATTGATGGAGGTCGCGATGGAGATATTACGTGAAGCAACCGTCCGAATGCCGCAGCAGGTGGGTGGGGCGCTCTCAATTGTTGGGGTGCTTGTTATTGGACAAGCGGCTGTTATGGCTGGGTTCGTTAGTCCAATTACAGTTGTAATAATAGCATTGTCAACGATTGGGTCCTTCGCAACACCTTCGTATAATGCAGCAACAGCTTTTCGGATGCTTCGTTTCCCCTTAATCATTCTCGCAGGAACCTTTGGATTATTAGGTTTAGCGTTTGGGGTTATTTTCATCCTCAATCATATGCTATCATTGCGTTCCTTTGGCCTTCCGTATATGGCACCTGTTGCCCCAGGAAATTTTACGGGCATGAAAGATTCATTCATTCGCGCTCCACTGCGATGGTTAAAGAATCGACCAGAGGAGTTACAGCCACAGGATGTAAAAAGGATGGACCCTAAAAAAGAAAGGATTCCCATGTCGTCATTGAATGGTCAAGAGGATGGTGATTCCAATGGATAAACAACGAGAAAAAATTACTACGGTACAGGTGGCATTCATTGTAATTAGCTCTATCCTTGGTGTTGCAACGCTCGTCATTCCGAGGTTTGTGGTCAAGGAAGCGGGTATAGGTGCCCCATTTGCAAGCATAGTTGGAGTTGGAATTACTTTCATCGGTCTTTTAGCAATTGTATATTTGGGAAAAAGATTTCCGAAGCATACCGTCATTACATACAACGAGTTGATCTTAGGAAAAGTTATTGGTCGTTTTTTTAGTGTCATGATCATTCTATTTTTTACAATAATTATGGGCCTTGAAACCCGACAATTTGCTGAGGTAGTCGCAGGTGTACTTCTACCGACAACACCCATTCAAATTGCTATCTTTATGATGATTTTCTTATGTGCAACAGTTGGATTTCAAAATGTTTCAACCTTTGCTTATATCCATTTTTTCTATATGCCGTTAATTATTTTTCCATTTGCACTCGTCTTACTTCCGGCCTTTGGAAATATTGAGGTGTACCACATTACTCCGTTTTTAGGGAATGACCCAACATGGAGAGAATTTTTAAAAGGAAGTATGCTGGTTACACAGTCGATATTAGGATTCTTTATTATTTCAATGGTCATCCCTTATATGAAACAACCAGAAAAAGGTATGAAGGGTGGAGTCTGGGGACTTCTGATTGCTGGCTTTATGGTCATTTTTATAGTGTTCATGACGGTCGGTGTATTTGGGGATGTGGAAATTCTTGAAACGATTTGGCCAACATTAATTCTAGGTAGAATGGTTACCGTTCCTGGCGAAATTTTAGCAAGAGTGGATGCTATTTTGGTTATTTCCTGGATATATGGTGTTTTTACAACACTTCTATCCTATTATTTTATAATTATTCGCGGAATAGGGGAACTTTTTCGATATTACAATTACCGGGTGATCGCAGCAGCGGGTTTTCCAGTTGTTTTTTGTATAGCCATTTATCCTCAAAATATTTATCACATGTATGATTTAATATTGCTAGTAACATCTTGTGGCCTTCCTTTAACGATAGTATTTCCTGTGATCCTTTTAGGAATCGCCAAGCTTCGCAAGAGAGGAGGAGTTTCGGCATGAGAATCGTCCGAGTTTTTACGAACCTTCTTGTAGTTACTCTTTTTTTAACAGGATGCTGGGACAGGTACGAACTGGAGGATCGTGCAAATATACTGGCGCTTGCGATTGATCTTGCTGAGGGGAATGAGGGAGAAGAAGTAACACATCGTGATGGAGACTTTCCAGAAGGGAAAGAAGATCATTTATATAAGGTTACTGCCCAAATCGCATTACCTGGAAAAATCAAGCTTGGACCTGAAGGCGGTGGAGGGGGAGGCTCAGAGAAAACAGCGTGGTTATTAGAAACATATGGACATACGATTAAGGATGCCATGGCCAATCTCCAACAACAGCTTGCTGAAAAATTATATCTCGGTCATCTACAGATTGTTGTGATATCTGATGAAATTGCGAAGAAGGGTATAATGGATATAAGTGAATTTTTAAAGCGTGATTACGAGGTCAGAAGAACATCCTGGATGGTTATTAATAAAAAAGATGCCGCAAAAGTCTTGAGAGCAGCCCCACCACTTGAAACAGTACCTGCACTTTATTTAGCAGATACACTAGATAATGCGGTCCGTTTTGGAAAGCTACCAAAGGAATATCTCGGAAACTTTTGGATAGATGTTTCAGATAAAGGGATTGACCCAGTACTTCCAGGGGTAAAGGTCATTAACAATGATCGAATTATGGTTGATGGACTCGTCTATTTTCGAGGTGAAAAAATGGTTGGTCTAACATCCCCAATTGAAATAGGTGCATTTATGGATATGAAAGGGAGGACCTCCGGCGGTTACCCTATAAGCGTCTCATTAGATGATACAAGTGTTTATATTATTCAAACGCAAGAACGAGACTCTAAAATAACTGTCGATGTAAAAAAGGGAATTCCGAGCGCGACCATTCATGTAGAAATAGATGCCATTCTTGAGGAAGCCATAGACGTAACCGTAACCGGCGACAAAATCAAGCAAATTGAAAAAGCAGCCAATCATAAAATGGAAGAAGTCAGTAGTGAGTTAATCATGCAGCTACAGGAGCAAGGGTCAGATGCCCTTGGCCTAGGCGCCCGAGTAAGAGCCAAATACGGTACGTATTGGGACCAGGAAGTAAAAAACGATGAAAAATGGTCAGAGATATACAAAGATATGAAGATAAAAGTTACATTTGACTATACAATCCGTAGAACTGGGATGGATTGGGAGTAGGGGGTCTTGTTGGGCCCCCTTGGGTATGTTGTGGGATTAAAATGCATATTTCCAGATTATTGCAAACCCGAATATAAGAAAAATATGAACCTCCAAAAAATGTTTTTGAGAGAGGGCATAAATATAGGAAGTTGGAAATATATTGAGACACCTTATTTCTGTAGTACTACCATTACTGTTAAAGGTAGTCACGTTATTTCATTAAAGGGCCATATTGTGGAGCAATACTTTTAAAGAAAATTGGATTTATAGGCTAAAATTTAGAAGGGATGTGAAATTTTAAGTAACGAGCAGTAGTTGAATAAGAAAAGCCGATAAAGTTGTTCACAGGAAGCCAGGCTCTCGTACTAAGCTCACAAATGTCTTGAAAAAATGCATTACTAAAGTACCTTCTTAGAAGAGACTAGGTAATGCATTTCGTATGGGTTCTATTCAGCAAATAATTTTATGTTGCTAATATCTTTTTCTGAAAGAGACTGTTGTAAGATACTATTTACCTCACTCAATATATTACGTATATGCTGTTGACCACTCGGAGTCAGTACGACAAAAACACTACGTTTATCCTCAACATAACTAGCTCTTTCCACTGGTTGAAGGTGGTGTTGCTCAAGTCTTGAAACCAAACGAGATAAAGCACTTTGGCTAAGACCGACCATATTCTGAAGCTGCGATAGCCGGAGTTTCTTTTCACTGTTTTCATTCAGAAACATCATTAAATAAAATTCATTCAAACCTAAATGGTATTTGTGTTGAAGTAAATAATCTAATGACTGCGTAATTCTATTATGGAATTTTGAAAAGTTTACCCATGTATGGATTAATTGTTCAGGTTGATTCATAGCCATCGCCTTTCAAAAATACTATCCCAATTATATCATTCCCTGTTATCGAATTCCTCTACTATATTGAAATGGCGGGTTTACATTCCGAGTTACTTCTTTTATAGCATGTAAACTCCAATAGGGATCATTTAACATTCCTCTGGCAACCGCAATTAAATCGGCATCATTATTTGATAAAGTCGCCTCAGCTACTTGTGGATTATCTAACATGCCAACAGCTATGACAGGGATTCCAAATTCCTCTTTGAAGGCTCGGGCAAAAGGGATTTGATATCCAGGATAATTACCTGGTTTTATGGTACCCGGTACGCCTTCTCCTCCAGATGAAACATGGAAGATATCTATGCCAGCTGATTTGTACTTTTTAGCTATATCAAGTGAATGCTCTAATCCATACCCACCGTCTATATACTCAATCGCAGAAATTCGCATAATTAATGGCATGTCCTCTGGCATGACGGATTTCACTGCGCGAATGACTTCTACACCAAATTTTGATAAATCTTCACCATATAGATCGTTTCTATTATTAATACTAGGAGACATGAACTGATGTAGGAGATAACCATGTGCTCCATGAAGTTCTATTGTATCAAAGCCCGCCTCGACTGCTCTTCTGGCAGCATTCTTAAACTGCTCAATCGTTTGTTTAATTTCCTCAATTGTTAAAGCACGAGGTTGTTTAAGTCCACCATATTTTGTTTCCTCGGGCAAAGCTTCGCCTTGTATATTAGAAGGTCCAACAGGCTGGGTTGCATCTTCTGCTTTTCTACCAGCATGAGCTATTTGTATACCGATTTTTGACCCATATTTATGAACCTCGGATACAATACGCTTATAGGCAGGAATTTGAGCATCTTCCCATAATCCTATGTCTTGATTCGTAATTCTACCTTCAGGGGTTACACTCGTCATTTCCATAATAATTAAACCTGTACCCCCTATAGCTCTAGATACATAGTGAACAAAATGCCAATCATTCGGTATTCCATCTTCTTTATCCACAGAATATTGACACATTGGTGCCATTACAATTCGATTTTTAAGTTTTAATCCTTTAACTTGAAAAGGAGTATCAATTGTTTTCATTATCGTTTCCCTCCTACGAAAATACATGCATGTGCATGCATGTATAATATGATAATTATTAAATTTATGCAAACGAAAAGGAACACATATTACGTCTAAATGTTTGTTTGTGAATGGTTGTACTTAAAATTAAGATTCTTTGTCCTTATCCAATTCTGGGAGATTTCTATAATAACAGGAAAACGGTCAATTAATTGGATTAGGTGATTGCCACTAACGTCTTAAGTACATCGTTATAATGAATAGAAGGTGTACAACTTTCAGCAATATTTGGTAGAGAAGGAAAGTTGACATGACAGTATCGCCGTGTCTATAATACAGCCTAGTGTGTTAACAAAAGTATATCAATTTGGAGTGACTATTTTGGAAAAGAATGTTACAAACATCAAAGAACTAACAGCAAACCCTGCTCCACTTGGATTAATGGGATTCGGGATGACAACAATCTTGCTGAACATTCATAATGCAGGTTTTTTTGAATTGGATGCAATGATTTTAGGAATGGGAATATTTTATGGTGGATTAGCACAAGTTATTGCGGGCATCATGGAATTCAAGAAAAACAATACATTTGGAACAACAGCCTTTACGTCCTATGGTTTTTTCTGGTTATCATTGGTTGCTTTAAACATGATTCCATTAATGGGCTATGGTGAGGCAGCTGGTTCGTTATCAATGGCAGCTTATCTGTTTATGTGGGGACTTTTCACGTTATTCATGTTTATCGGAACTTTGCGTATTAACAAAGCCCTTCAAGTTGTTTTTGGAACACTTACGATTCTATTTTTCTTATTGGCAATTGGAAATTTTACAGGCTCTAGCTTGATTTTTACGATTGCTGGATATGAAGGGATTCTTTGTGGGTTTACAGCCATCTATGCGGCTATGGCACAAGTGCTAAATGAAGTATATGGTAAAACTATTTTACCAATTGGTGAAATTAAAGTTCAAGAGCGTCTAGTAAATGACTTTAAATCAAAAAAAATAGTTAGTTAATCTAATAATTAATTTCTTTTGGAGCGTTTCTTATTATTTAATTATTATAAGAGTTCAAATTAACAACCTATTTTTATATTTATACCACAGTCATACTCTACACACGTTGAGACAGTCGCGTTGCTAGAGTTGAAATAAGCTTGGTATCAGTGGTTTAGCGTATTTTAGTTAATATCGATATAAATTTGTATTCCCTCAGACTAAAAGTCTGGGGGAATATCTTTAGGGTCTAACTTTTACAAAGAACTAAGAGTTCTGCGAAAGATTTATAGGTTTTCATAATAATAGGTTTGGAAAGAGAATAAACTTGATTGTTATTGTATAGGAAATATATGGGTGTGATAATATGGGGTAAGGGGTAAGTGCTTAGAGAAAATTTATATAAGAATCAAGAAATTAGATCAAGAATAGAAGCCTTAAGAAAAACTAGAAAGAAATGAATAAAAGAACTAAATATGATAAAAGAAGCAAATCAAAAGATAACTGAGGAGGCAAGTACATGGATGTTTCATATATTGTTGAACGAATTGATGCTCTTTTTAATGTAACAAATAAGGAAATCTATTCTAGTGAATCAGGGATTACATACCAAGCAGATAAAAAAGTTAAAAAAGTAGGATACTGTGTGAACCTAACTCTTGAAACTATAGAGGAAGCAAGAATTTGTGGGGTTGATATGATGGTGACACACCATGATGCTTGGGATGAAATATATGGATTAAAGGACGCATGCATAGAAAAACTAGCTGAGTATGGTATAAGTCACTACTATAATCACCTGCCACTTGATGACTGTAACTTTGGAACAAATGATAGTTTATTAAAAAAATTGAATTTAGAAATTGTGAAAAGGACCCACGAATGGGAAGGGTTATATTTTGGTAGAGTCGCAGAATATGATGAAGAAATTGAATTAAATGAATTTGTGGAAGCTATTGAAAGTCTACTAGAAGAACCAGTTAAATATTGGCGGTTTAATGACAAAAAGGTGAAGCGAGTAGGCTTAGTCTGTGGGAATGGTGCGCCAACAGCTTGCCTTAAGGAAGCAGTTGAAAATAAGTGTGATGTATATATTACAGGTGAATGTAATTTGTATACGATTCAATATGCGCAGTTTAAAGGGATAAATCTTATCATTGGGAGTCATACTTTTACAGAATTCTTTGGAATTGAAAGTTTAGCATTGAAATTGAATGAGAATATAAAAGAACTTGAAGTAGTGAGAATTAATGAAGAGCATTATGAAGCGAATATAAAATAAGAAATACAAACAGAGAAATACGTATAATGAAGGCTTCTACTGTAGGAAAGTCGTCTATCCTTTTAAAACTCTTTCTTATAATCAGTACGATAGATATTATAGTGATAAAGAAATTATACATAAGGACTGTATGGATTCGTTAATAGAATCTATACAGTCCTCTGTTAATTAGTTAACTCTTTGAATTCTACCTTCAGACTTATATTCAAAAGGAGAAGGTAATGTTTTTACAAAATCAACGGTTGCGTCAACATCTACTGGGCCAACTTCTAAATCAGTAGAAAGAGCCCCAATACCGTAATTAAGGTTTCCAGTCATATAGTTGTTGACAACAACTGTGTATTCTTTCGTTTTATCAATCTTGCTTCCGTCTGGTAAGAAGATGTCTATAACCTTGCCTGTTTTAGCTGTGCTGTCATAAGTATACGTGTATTTAAAGCCGGCAATATGGAAGTCAAGACCTCTATCTGTAATCTGGTTATTTAAAACGGTCTCTAAATCTGCACCGCTAAGTGTTACTTTATTTAACACATTCCCAAACGGCTGAATGGCAAATAAATCACCGAATGTTACTTCACCTGTTTCTAATGGTGAGCGGACACCGCCACCATTCATCATGGCAAAGTCAGTGTTCATTGCAGCTTTCATACCATCCGCAATAAGATTTCCAAGTGCGAAATCCCCAAATTCATTCGCTACAGTTGGATAATTTTTTTCAAGTGTTGATAAAGATTGCCCAACAACTTGTGCTTTAATTGGTTCAGCCTTCTCGGCATATTTCTTCATAATCGCTGCAACTTCTGGATCTGGAGTATAGTCCTTTTGATAAACAGTTTTAATCTCTGCGGATTTATGAATGATATCTCCAGTAACTCGGTCAATTTCAACTTCTACATCAGAAAAAGCAGATCCATAAGAATAGGCTTGAACAATTAGTTTATTGTCAACTACTCGGTTTACCATTGCGTGGTTGTGTGCAGCAAAGATGACATCTACTTCATCATCAATTTGTTCTGCAATTCTGCTAGCATCAAATGAATCTGTATTACCTGTTTGGGTAGCGGGATTATGTGCAAGGACGATGATTGCTTCGATTCCTTGCCCCTTTAATTCTTCAGAATACTTGTTAATGGCTTCAACTTCGTCTGTAATTTGTAATGATTCGTTTCCTTTTCTCACAATCATGGAAGGAGTTTCTTGAGTAACAACTCCTATCACACCAATTTTTTCACCTTCCATTGTGAATACAGCGTAAGGATCCGTAATTAAATTTCCATCTCTTGTATCATAGGCATTTGCTGCAACAAGAGGGAAGTTCATTCCGTCATAACCAACCGATCCGTTTGGGTGATCTCCACCGTTCATCATACGGTGTAGTTCATCAATCCCTTCATCAAACTCGTGATTTCCGAAAGTACCTGCATCAAAACCGATGTTTTCCAATATTTCAATGGTAGGCTCGTCTTGGAATAGAGCGGAAATCAATGGGCTTCCACCAATCATATCGCCTGAATGTAAAATTAGTGTATTTGGATTTGTTGCCTCTTCTTGTTTTAATGCAGCGGCTAAATACTCAATATGCCCAGCTAATAAATCTCCAACCTTTGTAACCGTATCTAACTGTCCGTGCAAATCATTTACTCCTAAAAGTTGAACCTTTAATCGGTCGCTATCCGAATGGCTATTTAAGTTGAAATTAAAGATTCCAAAGCCTTTTGAATCGGTTTTGCCCGTAAAAGAGAATGGGCTTCCTTCCATGATATATTGCTCTGCCTTTGGAGAAGTTGTAAAAGTAATATTCACATTTCCTGAGATTGGAGCAATAGACCAGTTTCCATCTGCTGTCGGAGTAATTTCTTTCACCTCAGAAATGTAGTCCATTAAAACTTGACGGTTTTCATCTGCAGAATCGACTACTATTTCACTTTCTTTTAGTCCAGGAAAATTCCCACCGCCGCCAGCACGGTAATTATTTGTAACTACGATAAATTCTTGCTCAGGATCTACAGGTTCATCCTTATATTTAAGATTTATCACACGACTTGAGTCTGGATTTAGAAGCGTGCCATTTGGAGCGTATTTGGCAGGCTTTGTAACATCAATTTGATATTCTACGCCATCAATTACATCAAAGTTAAATACTTGAAATGCAGGATTTATTAACGGCTGTTCAGTTGTTTTTGAACGATCAATCGTATTGTATTGACCAGCGGACATTTCAAGCCACTCTTTAACAACCGAACCTTTTATTTTAATAGCTTTTAAAGTGTTGTCATAAAGATATAAGTCACCTGCACTACGAATCGTCAAATCACCTTTTTTGATTTCTGTGTATTCATCAACACCATTACGCCCGGCTTTAAAAGGGGCTCCTGCTGATAAAATTGGCAGATCTTTTAATTCTGGCTTGTTTAGTTCAATATATTTTTCGACATACCATTTTTGTGCGTTTGTAACTACTTGGATAGACGGATCATCTTGTACAAGTGCGAAATAGCTATAAATGTCATCCGTTGTAGTACCAATTGGTGTATTAACATATTTTAAGGTAGCTTCATGATCTTCTTTTACAGCATCAACAATTGCTGGGTCTGGCTGAACAGACTCTATTTGTCTAGTAGAGGATTGGGAATTAGAAACAGACCATTTTCCTTTTACTTTTTGTAAGGTAAGATCAATAATTCCTAATGCTCCGCCTCCAAATCCAGCTTGTACAGCAGCAACACCGTTGATTGTTCCTTTTTCGTTATCGACTCCAGGTAGTGGTTGTCCATCGGCACCTTTGAACAATGCATCTAAACTAGCTACATTGTTTGCTGGAAATGTTTTATGCGTGTGTGAAAATGTAATAGCATCAATACCGGGTACTTTACTTAAAGCATATATTGTATCTTCGGTATTTGCTTCATTTTCACTAAAACCTGAATGAGCTAATGCGATAATGACATCTGCCCCTTCTTCTTTCATTATAGGAATATAGTTTTTAGCTGTTTCTACTATGTTTTTGGTGATGACCTTTCCATCTAGATTCGATTTATCCCACTCATTAATTTGAGGAGGAACAAATCCGATATATCCGATTTTGATGACATTTGTTTTACCAGATTCATCTTTTACTTTTTTATTTACAATTTTATAAGGGTTAAATTTATTAATATCGTTAGTTGGATCATTATCATGATCGTCAACATATACATTCGCATTTACAAAAGAGAAGTTTGCATCATCGTATACTTCGTCTAAATACTCCAACCCATAATTAAACTCATGGTTTCCAAGTGTGGCCATATCATAGCCCATTAAGTTCATGGCATTGATTGCTGGATGTATTTCACCTTCCTCTAAAGGGTCAATTTTTGCTTTGTATGTACCGAGAGGATTTCCTTGTATAAGGTCACCATTGTCCACCAGTACAGAGTTTTTTACTTCTGCTCGTGCTTCTTTAACAAGAGTTGCAGTTTTAGCCAGTCCCAGTTTAGGTGCCGAACTATTTTTGTAATAGTCAAAGCTTAGTAGATTTGTATGAATATCAGTCGTTTCCATGATGCGAAGATCAACCTGTGATTGAATCTTGTCATTGGCGGGTTTTGCAGCCATTACGTTGCCAGACAAGAAAGGAGCTGCTAACACGGTGATTGCAAGTGTACTGGACAAAATTTTCTTGCCACTGTTTCTTTTTCCAAATTTCATTATGCACTCATCCTTCTATATTTTTTTTTGTTCAATAGGTCCAAAAATTAATATAGCAGAATAAATTTTACGGTAGTGTAAATTTTTCGAAAATTAGGTATATAGTAATAGTGATTTTTTCATTTTAGGCATTAATTGGTTAATTGTACCTATCTATTGATCTGGTAAATTCATATTGTTTTGAGAATAAATATATAGGCAGGTTGTGGGGGATACATGTTAATTAGTCGACGATTTATAGTGGAGTAGAATAATTGTAAATACAAGTTTACATTTTATTGACCTCCAAAAAGAGGAAGATTAAAAGGATATGTAAATTATATTTTGAGAGTTTATTGAGAGGCATCGTGGCAGTACCTTATCCATTTGGTAATTATGATTAAACAGGTAATAGATGCATTTGAAGTGGCTTTAGTGATCGCACCTTCAATCAGAACACATCATCTAGGTGAAAATCCTAGGATGGGAGGTGTGTCATATGAGGGACTCGATCAAGCGAATAGCCCAACAGTTTATCGTTTCTCACTATCCTGAAGCAGAAATTGTCTGGGTAGGTGGAAGTGTTGTTTCTGGAAATCTAAATTTTACGAATTCAGGGTTTTGTTTTATCACGATTATCTGAATCAAAATGTCTCCAGCCCTCTTAACTTGTTTATCGTTTGAGGTTCTACTATCATTATGGTAAGTATGTTTTTAGCAAATCATGGTTTTAAGAAAGAACTTTAAACCATCTTAAATGATATCTTCATGGGAACACCCCACTGATTGAGTGCAGGATTCGGAGGATGAAAAGTAATGAGCGATGTGAAATTAAGGCCTTTAGAAAGAGTAGACTTAGGATTTGTACATAAATTAAATATTAATGCAAACATCATGTCCTATTGGTTTGAGGAGCCATATGAATCGTTTGTTGAATTACAGGATTTGTATGATAAACATATCCATGATCAGGGTGAAAGAAGATTTATTGTGCAAAAAGGCGATGAAATGGTGGGGCTGGTCGAATTAGTAGAGATTGATTATATTCATCGTAGGGTGGAATTTCAAATTATTATTGATCCGAATCATCAAGGGCAAGGATATGCGAAGTCTGCAACATATCTCGCAATGGACTACGCGTTTTCTGTATTAAATATGTATAAATTATATTTAATCGTTGATAAAACGAATGAAAAAGCGATTCATATATACAATAAACTTGGTTTTCAGTTCGAAGGGGAATTAATTGATGAGTTTTTTGTTGGCGGCGAATATCATAATGCAATAAGAATGTGTATGTTTCAACATCAATATTTTAATAGGGGTTCTTGAGATTGTACAAGTCCCTTTAATCGGCACGATAGATACCAAAGCGATAAAGTAATTTTACAAGGAGAAAGCAATGAACAATTATAAATTAACCATTCAGTATGATGGTGGCCGTTACAAGGGTTGGCAACGACTTGGTAATGGTGACAATACGATTCAAGGGAAAATTGAAAATGTATTAACAGAGTTAGCAGGGGAAAAAATTGAAATTATTGGATCCGGAAGAACGGATGCAGGTGTACATGCTCTTGCCCAAATCGCTAATTTTAAGATGCAAAAAAATGCAACGGAAGATGAAGTAATGCATTATTTAAACAGATATCTTCCTAACGATATTAGTGTTGTGGACGTTACATTAATTCATGATCGTTTTCACGCGCGTTATAATGCTAAGGATAAAACCTATTTGTATAAGATTTGGAACGAGCCATATACACATCCCTTTATGCGAAAGTACAGTATGCATGTGGAGGAAAAGCTTGATATTGAAAAAATGAGACAGGCATCTCAATATTTTCTAGGGAAGCATGACTTTACTTCCTATTCCAACGCAAAGTCCAAGAAAAAGTCTATGGTTCGCGAAATATACTCGCTTGAGATAAATGAAAATGCGGGCTTTATCGAAATTAAAGTGCGAGGCAATGGCTTCCTTTACAATATGGTGAGAAAAATTGTAGGAACGTTAATTGAAGTTGGATTAGGAGAAAAAGAAGCTGCTTCAATACCAAGTATTCTTGAATCTAAAGAAAGAATTCAAACAGGTCGTATGGCGGATGCTGAAGGGTTGTACTTGGAGAAGGTTGGTTTTTAAACCATCACCTAATTTTAATTCCATCTGAAGATTAATCACCAGCATTTCATGTATTGCCACATATAAAACCCATGTGGAGTGCGTTGCGTTGATAAAGTTTAAATAGATTGGTATCAATAGCTTTAGCATATTTTAGTTGTATTTTATGTTTCCTCAAACAAATAGTTCAGGGGATTTTTTGAGCTCGACTTCTTACTATTACACAAATCTAATGTTTACGTGAGATGATCAATTGATTTACGTAGTTGCTTGTTGAATTGGAAAAAATTGTTTAAAAAGGCTTGGAATTGGCACCAAGCCTAAATTATTTACTTTTATTAACGCCGACATTATTTGAAAAAATATTACCTTATTTTAATCTGTAAAGTCCCAAGCTGGATTATATACAACTTCCCATAAATGTCCATCGGGGTCTTGAAAGTATCCTGAGTATCCTCCCCAAAAGGTATCATGTGCTGGAACTGTTACAATTGCACCAGCCAACCTTGCCTGTTCCATTACCATATCGACCATTTCTTTACTCTCAACATTATGACCAATCGTAAATTCAGTTGGACTTATCGGTGTCTGGTTTATGCTTGTGTCATGTGCTATATCTTTGCGTTTCCAAATTGCGAGTTTTAAACCTGATTGTAAATCGAAAAATGCAACAGCACCATGCTCAAACTCTTGACCTACCAATCCTTCTGTCGGTAGTCCAAGTCCGTCTTTGTAAAATTTCAAAGACCTTTCCAAGTCATCTACGCCCAATGTTATAACTGAGATTCTTGGTTTCATCTAATCGCTCCTATCAAATTTATTTTGCATATTTTAATATTGTAGGGCTTTCAAATCTCGACATGATCAAAGTATTACTGTTTTTTCGGTAATGCCCCGTAAGTTAAAAACTGATATACAGGGTAACTCCTATTACAATGACAAATTTTAACATGCTTATATTGTACAATAATTTCAGAGGAGAAGTAGTAAAAAAATTAAATCCTATTTTCGTGATAAGGTTTCTGATTATATAACATGAATGAAGGCTCCCTATAATATTGAACGAAAGTCTGTTTGCCTAAGTAAAGTATGTAAAAAATTTTGATAAAGTTTTATTTTGCATATTCCTTAGCGGGAATATTTATGTGTAGGTATATTAAGAGCGAATAATGATTAAAAGGAGCTGGAAAAATAAGATGGATTATACAACAATCTTAAGCTCTCTTGTAGAGCCTAGTAGGTTAAAGATTGTTGAATTACTTCGTAAAGGTCCACAAACAGTATGGGAAATAGCAGACCATCTTCATATTCGCCAGCCACAAGCATCTAAACATCTTCGTGTACTGCATGAAGTGGGAATTGTGGAGTTTGATGCAGAAGAAAATCGTCGAATATACAAGCTGAGGTCTGAGCCCTTCAAAGCCTTAGGTTCATGGTTAAATGAATACCGTGACATGTGGGAAGAAAAATTCGACAACTTGGATCGATATTTGCAGGATCTGCAAAAGATAGAAAATAAAGAAAATGAAAACTAGAAATAGTGGAGGTATCACAATGACAACTCAAATCAAAATCACTCATACTTACAATGCACCACGTGATCTTGTGTTTAAGGCATTTACTGAATCAGAACACTTAAAGAACTGGTGGGGGCCAAAAGGATGGACGTTTGAGGTTTCTAAATCAGATTTCCGTCCGGGTGGTGTCTTTCATTACAGCCAGAAACCTGCTGATGGCAACGTAATGTGGGTTAAATTTGTTTACAGTGAAATTATTGCACCGGAGAAAATCGTATATACTAGTTTCTTTTCTGATAAAGAAGGTAACACTGTGCGTGCACCCTTTGACGCTAATTGGCCGATGGAAACACTAAATACCATTACGTTCAATGAGGACGAAGGAAAAACAACCTTAACTATGATTGTGGCCCCCGTATCCCCGACTGAGGAAGAGATCAAAACCTTCGAGGATTCAAAAGATATGGCTCGAGAAGGACATACCGGTACCCTTAATGAATTAGAAGAATACCTAACAAAGATATAAACGTTTAACATAGCCTCTAAGGTAAATCTATTTCATTGCTAAGCTTTAAAGTAGAGAAAACTAATCATGCCTGACAACAGTGTATAACTGATTACACCACACTGTTTGCAAGGCATTTTTTATCCGTGCAGTACTTTCTGTTACAAAAAAATCGAGGGGTGCCAGACACTCTTACAATACGATGTTCCCATTGCACTCCGACAATACAATCATTGCAAAAATCCTGACAAGGCAAATATGATATACTTATTTGTTGAATGATTTTTTAGGAGTTGACACCATGAGATGGATTTTTCAGAAGAAATGGTCAGTTATCGGGATTGCGATTTTTTGTTCGCTTTTGTGGGGGAGCGCCTTTCCTGTTCTAAAGGTGAGTTATGAGGAACTACAAATGTCGCCCGATGATATAATAGCTAAGATTGTATTTGCCGGGATCCGCTTTTTACTTGCGGGTTTGCTCGTCTTGGGATTTTTATTACTTATAAAGCCTCAAAGAATATTGGTTTCGAAAAGGAGTTTTCTTATTCTCCTTTTACTAGGTGTGATTCAAACAGCCCTGCAATACTTTTTCTTCTATAACGGATTGGCAAAAGTGTCAGGTATGCAGGGGGCCATTTTATCGACGGTTGGGACTTTTTTCACCGTTATCCTAGCACATTACTATTATAAAAATGATAGATTAACATGGAAGAAATCTATTGGGCTACTTGCTGGTTTTGCTGGAATTGTGGTAGCTAACTGGGGACAAGAGCTTCAGCTGAGTTTTCAGTGGGATGGAGAAGGATATATGATTTTAGCGGGACTCACTGGTGCGATTGCAACAATTATGGCCAAGGAACTGACAACTGGAATTGATCCATTTGCCATTACGGGATGGCAGTTGAGTCTTGGTGGACTTGTCATGCTTATTATCGGTTTACCGATGATGCATACAGGATCAATCACCTTTACACCAGTTGGATGGGGACTATTAATATACTCCGCTGTACTATCGGCTGTTGCGTTTGGTCTCTGGTATTCGTTGTTAAAATATAATCATGCAGGTGAAATTACCATTTATAAGTTTATTGTACCGGTTTCTGGAACGATACTGTCGGCAATTTTCATACCAGGTGAAAAATTGAATCTGTTTATTCTAGTGGCTATTGCCATGGTTGCGATCGGTATTATTGTTTTGAATTATCGTGGAAAAGGGAATAAAGCAAATAAGGCAGCCAAAAGAAATGCTGCATGACCAGTAAAGGTACTACTATTTGAAAAAAGGGAGCTTAAATAATGGATAATAACGATATTTTAATTCGGTTGAGATATGCATTGGAAATAAAAAATAAAGAAGTGGCAGAGATATTTAAACTTGGTGGCGAGGAGGTAACAGTACCAGAGGTTGTAAAGATTCTCACAAAGACATACGATGACGATGATTATGAGAATGAAGATCAAATAAAATGTACTCACAGTATGTTAGACTCATTTTTAAATGGGCTTATTATTTACAAAAGAGGGAAACAAGAGCCGAAACCAGGACAGCCTAATTCACCAGAACCTACTCTAAAGACAAGTGGAAACGTGAATAATCTCCTTTTAAAGAAAGTCAAAATCGCATTGGCTTTAACGACTGAGGATATGCTAGATATTTTTGATCATGCAGGGCTAAGGGTAACAAAGGGAGAACTAGGTGCTTTATTACGAAAAGAAGGGCATAAGAACTATAAAGAATGCGGAGATAATTTCGCCCGAAACTTCTTAAAAGGGCTAGCTATCAAATACAGGGGATAATGCCAAAATAGATCCCGTTTATATTTTAATTAAAACAGAAAGAGGAATATGAATGACAGTTGGAAGAAATGATCTTTGTCCTTGTGGGAGCGGGAAAAAGTATAAAAAATGTTGTATGAAAAAGAACAACGTCTTGCAGTTACGAGAATTTAAAGTAGAGCAATTTTATCAACAAAAGCTTAGGCTAGTGAATCAACTCGGTGACTTTATCAATGAGAAAGTTTCAGGAAACCTTTATTACCGATTGAAATCAGAATTTAAAGATAGGGTAAAATTGAAGTCTGATAAGGACCTAGGAGGACTATTAAACTTTTGGCTCTATTTTTTCTACCGTTATGAAAATGGTATGCGTGGGATTGAATGGTTTTTAACAGAAAAAGGGCAGCGACTCTCAGAAGAAGAGCTAGTAATGGCTAAAAGATGGGCCGGGCTTAGACCGAAGCTTGTTCAAGCTATTGACAAAACGGATTCCCAGGTTGTTTTTCTAGATTTTTTTACAAAAGAAAAATATCTAGTATCTGCCCATCATGAAAATATTCCATTCCTTACTCCTTGGTACAGTACGTTGGCTTTACTTGAACCACTTGAAGACCAATTTTATTTTAATGGTGTTAGAACTATGGCAAGTCCAAATGGATTTCATAAAGCGACAACTTTAGTGCAAAAACTAATGAAGCAAACAGGATTGGATCACGAACAAGTATTTATTGAGTACTATCCTGAATTACTTCAAGCGTTACGAGATGAAAGAGAAGAGGATTTAGGTGAAAAGGAATTCGTTCAATATAATTATAAATTTCTACTTAGTGATAAGGTTCTAGGGGAGAATTTCTTATATAACGAAGAATGTTTTACGATTGATACTTGGGAGGATTCTTATAAAAAGCTAGTTTGGTTGGATAATATCCAAATTTATACAGATAGTGAATTAGACGGGGAGATTCATATTGGGGAAGTTCTAGCCAGCATAGAACTTAAAAATAAATCCTTAACCTTAGTCTCCAGCAGCCTAAAAGTTGTTAACCAATTTTTAAGAAAATTGGTGAAGGCGAGAGGGGCCTTTCAGTTGGAAGATGATCAGGAAGAACGAATTACTTTACCGTTAAATGCTGATGTGACACAACTATCATTTTCTCTTGAAAAGGGTGTTTCAGAATATTTTACGATAATTGCACATAATAAATGGCATTTACAAATAGATGAGCCGATTCCAATGCTTGGTGATTTGTCTTTAAGGCAATTAGTTGAAAAAGGAAAGGAAGATTTAGCTGAAGTTTGGTTGAAACAATCGGAATATAATTTATACCTGCAACTTTATCAACAATATGGAAAAGTAGAGGTCACGGCTGATTTTAATACGGTAAGAAGAGAATTAGGCTTGGAGCTTTCACCTTTTGTTACAGGTGGAAAGCAGCGTCAATCAAAACTTCTTCCGGTACTTCATAAGGACCAACGTAAAACGGTTATTTTGGAACAGGACATACTGATTTATGAAAACTTAGGTTTTACTCCGGAAACGATTGATAACTTCTATACAAAAGACCTAATTGAATTTTATAAAGAAAAAACTATTGGGATGTCTGAAAGCACACAAAGGAAATACCAAAATAGTCTTTACGATATAAGAGAAGTTTTGGAAAGAAGCTCAGTAACGAATTGGGATGAGTGTGATTTTTCCTTCTGGCAAGAGCTTGTTATAAATGGGATATATGAAATAAATGATAGAGTAAGTAAAACAAAGCTAAAAGACATGGTTTCTACGGTAAAAGCATTAACAAAATGGTTGGAGAAAGAAAAGAAGTTTCAACATGCTCAACAAATTGCTACGCTTGGAAGGGAAACTGAAATGATAAAGTAAATTAGACCTTTGTGTAAAATTAAGGACTGCCTTCCATAGAAGATTGATGAACGATAAAGCTTGAAAATGAATGGAACTCACCAGCACCCCATGTGCTGTCAAATATACACGGCACATGGGGTGTGTATTTCCAAACTCATGATAAAAGAAGTCAACTAAGCCAATTAGGGTGAGGTGATGGGAAAGTGAACATGGAAGGCTCAAAATTTCAACTATCAAATGATTTAATGAAAAATAAAACAAAACACGAAACAATCGAATTTGGCCATAAATACAGGGAAGAATTGTTGCAATATATTCGAAAAGGGAACCAGAAATATATTGCTCAATATGTCAATGAATTTAATGAGTTACTAAGACAAGATACTTTTGATATTATGAAAAGAATTCCAAGGAATCAATTACGTGCTTTTAAAAACATATTGTTATCACATAATACGCTGTACAGCTATTCAGCAGAAAAAGGTGGCCTGAGTTCATGGCAATCTCATTTTTTGTCTGAAAAATACGCAATTATGGTTGAGAACGCCAAGTCAATCTCGGAGCTAGAAGAGATTCATAAAAGAATGTTAGAGGAGTACTCAGATCCCTCTATTCGGTTTGCAACACTTGAAAAAGCAACAATTGCAGAGAAAGTTGAGCATTTTATAAGAATGAACTTTTCAGAGGATATATCTGTTGAGGAAATATCAAAAAAACTGCATGTACATCCTTCCCATTTGATGCGTTCATTCAAACAGGAAAAAGGAATGACAATCAGCCATTTTCGTAATTTGATAAGGATTGAGGAAGCAAAGGATCTTTTAGCCAATTCTAATCTTTCCTTAATCGAAATCACCTTTATTGTAGGTTTTAAAAATCAACAGTACTTTTCTCGTGTTTTTAAAGAGGCAGAAGGCGTAACCCCCAAAGAGTATAAACGAAATAATAATAAGTGAAGCATTTAATCAAACAAAAAAAATTGATTAAATGCTTTTTTCTTATCAAATGCAACTATAGAGAAAAGGATGCTAAATTTGTGCACTTAGCGATGACACTGGGGGAGAGATTGGTTTGAGTCTGTCGATGATGAATGGTATAAGGAACTATAATATATATAGGCTACAAATGTTAAATAAGTAACCGATTCTCCATTTTTGGGGGAATCGGCTTTGCTTATTTTTTTATTAATTCTATTATAACGCCGGTTTTTTCATAAAAATTCCTGCAATTTTACTATAAAAACATGCAATTGTAGTGCAAAAGACTTTTTGGTATTGGATGTATACTTACATTAAGTTTTAGTTGAAGCGTTTACAACTACAACTAAAACGGAAAATATTAATTTTTCAACTGAATTGTAAACGGTTAAAAAGGGGAGAGGCATTCATGAAAAAATTTGGAGTAAGAGACCAAATTGGTTATGCACTTGGAGATATTGGAGGAAGTTTCGTTAACTTATATATAGGCGGGTTTTTCTTAATCTTTTGTACGTATGTATTAGGTGTAAGCCCATACTTCATGGGGAATATGTTTTTAATAGGTAAAGTCTTTGATGCTATTTGTAATGTGATTATGGGAACTCTTCCAGATCGTTGGAAATTAGGGAAATCTGGAAATAAGTTCTTGCCTTATATTAATATTTCGAAATGGATATTAGCAGCTGCTTGTTTATTAGCTTTTGCCGATGTATCTAGTTGGGGAACAACAGCCATTCATATTTGGGTAGTATTCGTTTATTTATTCTTCTGTGTTGCTTATACAGCTGATTCTATCCCTTATGGATCACTTGCATCCGTGATTACAAATGATCCTGTAGAACGCACAAAGTTGTCTCGTGCTCGTGCTATTGGCGGTATGGTCGTTGGTCTTGGATTCCTATCTTTCGTTCCAATGTTTATCTATGATAAATCTGGCACTGTAGTTCCAGCAGCGTTTTTCCAAATCTCTATAGTGTTTAGTATTTTATCGGTATTAGCTTATACAGGACTCGTAAGATTAACAACGGAGCGTATTCGTGATGAAAAGGGTGCAGGAAAAAACTCCGATTATCGTTTTAATGAAGCATTTAAAGCAGCGATTAAAAATAGACCGTTAATCGGTATGATGGTTGCATCGATAGGCTCACTTCTTATCATAAATGGTGTAAACCAATTAGCTCCAATTGTCTTTGCAGAACGTTATCATATGCCGGGTGCATTCGCTATTAATTCTTTCATTAACATTGGAATCACACTTGTGTTATTCACAATTGTTCCTAAATTGGTTGAAAAGTTTAATAAAAGAAATTTAGTTATTGCGACTGCCATCTTCAGTCTAATTGCAACACTATTAATTACATTAGTTACAATTGAAAATGTATATGTGTTCATGGCTCTATATAACCTTGCTTTAATCGGTTCATCTGTCTTCATTATGGTTGTTTGGGCACTTGTAACAGATTGTATTGACTACGCAGAACTGCAAACGGGGAAACATTATGAAGGAACAATTTATGCCCTATATTCCTTTGCACGTAAAGTAGGGATGGGATTAGGTGCTGCGATTGGAAGTTACGCTTTAGGCTGGGTTGGTTTCGTTTCTGGAGCAAAATCTCAATCACCTGAAGTAGCACAAGGGGTATTAAAAATGTACACTGGTATGCCGATTGCAGCATTCATTCTCATTTTAATCGGTGTAGGTTTAATCTATAACCTAAATTCAAAGAAAACAAATGAAATGTATGCAACATTAAAGGAAAGAAGAGCTGCGAACTAATAAAATTTCACAAAGGACTTTCACAAGAAAGTTCTTTGTTTTTTTAAATATGAAATGGAGATGATAGATTATGAGAACGCGATTTTTATCAAAATGTACAAATGGTGAAGTTGAAGAGTATTTAAAACAAAATGATTTAATTTTTGTGCCAGTCGGTGTTACGGAAACTCATGGAGCACTCCCTCTTGATGCAGAAACTGTTTTAGCTGAAGCTATTGCATTAAAAATGGCGGAAGCAACAAACGGACTTGTTCTTCACAATCTCCCATATTTCTTTGCTGGCGGGACAGCAATGGCTCGTGGAACGGTTAATATAAGTGTAAAAGATGGTATGAGCTATTTAAACAGCCTTGCAAAATCACTTTTAAAACAAGGCTTTAGAAGACAAGTGTATGTAACATGTCACGGTCCTGCTCACATAACACTAAGCGGAATGGTTCGTGATTTCTTTGAAGAAACAAAGGTCCCAATTCTTTATATGGATATGGTGAAAGTATTTGAAGTTGTTGAAGATTTAAGTTATTCATTTATGGAAAAGTTTAACGATATGAGTGTCGGTGCTTATAAAATCCTTGGAAGGCTAGAAGATGTACCATTGAATGTACCCGAATCAAGTTCGGTAACCTATGATGTACAAAGCATGTTTGCTGGCATGGGTAAAAACCCAGGTAACCAACTCGGAAAATATGCCTTACAATCAGGGGCCATTGGTTCCTACTTTGATAAAGCATCCGATCACTTAGTAACACCTCTTCTAACATCAGAAGAAGAACGTGAAAAAATTGCTCAGTCAGGAGTACTTGCACTTGAAGAACTTATTGAAAAATTAGATATGCCAACGGTGGTAGACCTTGTTCGAAAAACAGATGAGTATACTCAAAACGAAAGTCTTCAAAAATACGGTGAATGGTTATAATTTTGGAAAAAACGAGAATTTATTTTCTCGTTTTTTTAATGAAGAAATATAATTATGAAAAAACGTTTATTAAGGTCACTGTATTGAGTTACACAACGCTTGTAGCAACTGGGATGATAACCCAGAAATAGGTTGGACCTGTGACCGTGGAAATATCGAAAAAGGGAATTATTTTACAGATAGCTCCTTACGCTATTGAACACTAATCATTTAGGTGAATATCCTGTATGGGAGGTGTTTTATATGAGAGACTCGATCAAGCGAATAGCTCAACAGTTCATCGTTTCCCACTTTCCTGAATCGGATATAGTCTGGGTAGGCGGAAGTGCTGTTACTGGAAATTTAACATCAGAATCGGATATTGACTTAGTAATAATTGATGAAACAGAAACACCAAGACTTGAATGTTATCACTTTCTTGGGTGGAAAATAGAAGCATTTATTCATACAGCTTTTTCTCTAGAGTTTGAATTTCAAACAGCTAGATATAGAGGGATGCCTACCATCATTAAGATGTGTGCCGAAGGTCTACTTATAGAAGATAAAAAGGGGCATGGAAAGGAAATCCAAAGAGAGGCAAAAATACTTTATGAACAGGGTCCGGAACTTTGGGATGAGGACAAAATAAATGAAGCAAGGTATCAAATTACAGATTTTTTGTCAGACTTTAGAAGTTCGGACGACTTTGGAGAAAGTCTATTTATTTTAAATAAGTTAATAAATACGTTAACTGAACTGATTTTAAGGGCAGATGGCAATTGGGTTGGTGAAGGAAAGTGGGTCGTTCGAAGCTTTACATCATATGATAAAGATTTGTGTGATAATCTAGTTGAATATACAAAAACATACATGAATACAAATGATAAAACTGAACTAATTTCATTCATTCAATCTACACTTGAGAATTATGGTGGGGAATTGTTTGTTGGTTATAAAGGATTCTTTTTGTAGATGAAAAATTACTTATGTACGAAGTAATAGTAATGTAAATACCCATACTCATTGTAATTTTTGTTAGTTTTTTAGATTTCTCCATGTTTGTACCTGTCCCCGAGCGCCTCTGTGGCATAACCTACATTATCATTCAATAAAGGAGGAGTTTTTTTATGCCATTCTTCGTAGGAGGTCCTCGTTTCGGTTTCCGTCGAGGTCGCTTTTTTGGTCCTCGCTTTGGTTTTCGTCGTGGTTTTGGTCCTGGTTTTGGTTTTCGCCGTGGCCCATTTTTCTTTTAATGGGTTGTCACTTTTCTTTTGATAATTGTTAGATGTTTTATTACTAATGGCGGTGTTTAAAATACTCTCTCCATAAAAATTCCATAACTACTAAGCCAAGTGGAGTGTGTATCAAAGCTTGTTCTGAACTAAGGAAAAATAAGTATTCGGTCCAGTTGCAAAACTGGGCTTTTTGTATGCAAACTTTTAGGGGTTTTATTGATTTGCATGATAAAAATTCGTCATACTTCTAAGAATCTATAAATTGGAACAACAGCATAATCTTTACACAATGTGCAAAGAATACAATTAAAACGTACCAAGGAGAACCAATTCATGAAATTGTCGGGGATATTGAAAAGGAAAGACAATTTTCGAAATCAATTGAATGAATCGTTGGATACATTACCGAATATCCCTCTACATTCGGAGTTAAATCAAAATATAGAAGTACTAAAAACAATATATAAAGATTGCTCTGATGTGGTATTTCGTGAATTTAGTATCGGCAGAAGCATTAATGCGGTTCTTCTTTACATAGATGGTCTTTCAAATACTGAAGAGGTTGATCAGCATGTGCTTATGCCACTTATGCAGATGAAAAACCATGAACATGGTGCAATATTTGAAAAAATAAAACAGGAAATATCGGTTTCCGATATTAAGGATGTTTACTCGATTACTGATATTTTTAAACAAATTTCGAATGGCAACTCGATTATTTTAATTGAAAAAGAAACAAAAGGAATTTCCATTGGGTTACCCAACTGGGAAAAACGCAGCATTATGGAACCAGACGCAGAACCAGTCATTCGCGGACCAAGAGAAGGTTTTATTGAAACATTAAGAGTAAACACCTCCCTTTTACGGAGAAAAATTCGTCATCCGTTATTAAAGATGAAACAAATAGATATTGGCCGTTACACAGAAACACCAGTCATCGTTGCTTATATCGAAGGAATTGCGGACAGCACTTTAGTTGATGAAGTGACAAGCAGGCTAAAGCGAATTAAGATTGATGGCATTTTAGAAAGTGGATATATTGAGGAAATGATTGTAGATCACCCGTTTTCTCCTTTCTCACAAGTTTTAACAACGGAACGGCCGGATGTAGCAGGAGCCTGCCTTTTGGAAGGGCGTGTTGTTATCTTGATTGACGGCACCCCTATTACATTAATTGCGCCTTGCACGTTCGCTAGTCTGATGCAGGCACCTGAAGATTACTATAACCCGTTTTACATCAGTACCTTGATTCGTTGGATGCGATATATATTCTTTTTTATCGCCTTGCTCGCACCATCAGCATATGTGGCGATCTTAACGTTTCACCAAGAAATGCTTCCAACCACACTGCTCTTAACCATTGCTCAAAGCCGCGAACAAATCCCTTTTCCGGCACTGATTGAGGCGTTTATCATGGAAGTCACTTTTGAGGCACTAAGGGAAGCTGGTGTGAGATTACCAAAACAGGTTGGCGCTGCCGTTAGTATTGTCGGAGCCCTGGTCATCGGACAAGCAGCGACTGCTTCAGGACTGGTCTCATCACCGATGGTCATGGTCGTTGCCATTACAGGTGTGGCATCGTTTTTAATGCCAAGATATGCGACCGGCATATCGATTCGTATCCTGCGGTTTCCCATCATGATTCTTGCAGGAATGTTTGGTTTATTAGGTGTTATGCTCGGTATTACCGCAATTGTCGCACATATGTGTACCCTAAAGTCTTTTGGTGTACCATATTTCAATTCGACAGCACCGCTTAAGATTCAAAATTTAAAGGATGTCCTCATTCGAGCCCCGTGGTGGGCCATGGATACACGACCTGAGTTTTTTTCAAACGATGCAAGTAACTTAGAGCGTCAGTCCAGTAACCTAAAGCCTGGTCCAAGCAAAGGTGGAGACGAAAGTTGAGTTGTATGAACAGACCTATTAAGAAGGTTATGACTTTAATGCTTCTGCTTTCCTTGAACTCGATTTTCCTAACGGGATGTTGGGACCGCACTGAGGTGAATGATTTAGCTCTCATTTTGGCAGCAGGGATCGATAAGGGCGAAAAAAACAATATCGAATTATCGGCTCAAATATATATCCCTGGAGGATCACAAGGCGGACAACAATCCGGGATGTCCAGCGGTTCCAGCAGCAATCAGTCATTTGTTAGGTCAGCTGAAGGAGAAACCATTGCTGATGCGATGGCACGACTCCAGGAAGAACTGACAAGGCAGGTTTTTTGGGGGCAAAATGAGGTGCTCATTATTGGTGAAAAATTAGCAAAGGCAGGGATAAGTGAACAAATTGATTTTTGGTTGCGGCACTCTGAACCTCGCATACGTGCCGATGTTTTTGTTTCAAAAGGAAGGGCTAAAACTGTCCTAGGGGCCATACCTGAATTGGAAAGAGACGCCGCAAAACAACTACGTAAAATCGTAAAAACACATATAGGTGTAAAAGTAACAGTAAAGGATTTATCGCAGATGCTATCGGGTGAATCAGCTCCAGCCGTACTTCCTTGGGTCGAAGAACTTCCACCCTCACGAATGGATTCAAAGAAAAAAGAAATCCCAATCATTAATGGAGTAGCCATTTTTAAGGAAGGAAAAATGGTAGGAAGATTAGATGATAAAGAAACAAGGGGGATTCTTTGGCCGAGAAATGAGATTAAATCAGGTGTGATTACGATTGCTTTTGAAGACGAAGATGGCTATATCTCCTTAAATTTAATAAGAAGCCATACTGAGTTGATCCCCTCCATAAAGGATGGTAAATGGAGTATGCACATCAAAACAAATGCAGATCTTGAAGTTATACAAAATACGACAAAAGTAAACTTATTCAATCCCAAGGTCATAAAAAAAGCTGAGCAAAAGGTTAAAGATGAGATTGAAGAAAGAGAACGTTTAGCTTTTTCGAAAGTTCAGGAAAAGTTAAATGCTGATATTTTCGGATTTGCTGATGAATTTCAGAGAAAATATCCACAAATATGGAAGCAAAAAAAAGACGGATGGAATGAAACTTTCCCGGAAGTGGTCGTTTCTTTTGAAACGAAGGTAAAGATCGAAAGAACCGGTTTGGCAACTGGACAACGTCAAAGAGGTGTTGAACAATGAAAATTGGAGTGATAGTAGGGGTAACAGTTATATTGGGGCTTATTTTTTTATGCCAATGGCCCAAGTTGAAGGAAAATGAAAGAAAAGTAAAAATGGTCTTTTTTTCGTTGATGTTGTTTAACTGGGTTCTTGCTGTTTTGCTTGTTAACTTTCCAGAAATGCCGGGACCTGGGCAATTAATAGATTTCATCTATAAGTCATTTGAACCCTTTTGGTAAATAGACTCCTTTTAGAAAAGGAATGAACAAACATGATTGAAAAAGGTAGAATTTCCTACTTAGAGTTATCCCTCATTATGTATTCAACAATTGTAGCCACGTCCATACTTTACATTCCATATGTCACAGCACAGCAGGCAAAGCGTGATTTGTGGTTATCTCCCATATGGGGCTCTTTGAGCGGCTTTCTCATCGTCATAATTATTGTAAAGCTTTCTAAGCAATATCCAGGGAAAACACTAATCGAATATTGTGAACTTATTCTTGGTCGGACCTTAGGCAAAATCATCGCGTTCATTTACTTGTTTTTTTTATTACACGATACTGCTATCGCATTTAGGGAATACGGTGAGTTCATTGAAAGTGCTTTTTTGCATAAAACGCCAATCATTTTTGTTACTGGTAGTATTGCTCTTTCTTGCGCGATTGCTGTCCACGGGGGCATTGAAACGATTGGAAGATGTGCTACGATCTTTATGCCGGTTGTATTAGCTCTTTATATTCTAATTTATGTCTTTCTAATTCCGGATTTAAATGTAAAAAATTTGTTTCCAATCATGCAGGATGGGGTCATGCCATCCATTAAAGGATCCATTGCACCACATGCCTGGTTAAGTCAATTTTCATTGATGTCATTCCTGATTCCGTTTTTAACGAAACAAGAACAGGTTTTGAAATGGGGAATGTTTTCTGTCGTTGCCAGTGTCTTAACCATGGTATTTATTAATCTTGGGAATCTTTTATTATTTGGAGGAATTCTTTCTAATCTACATTTCCCTGTGTTTGAGGCTGCAAGATATATAAGTATCGGTTCTTTTTTTGAACATATTGAGTCAATCGTCATCGCCTTTTGGGCTCTTGGTGGATTTGTACAGCTTTCTGCCTTTTTTTATATGCTAGTGCTTGGTACTTCACAGTGGTTAACACTGCCTAGTTATAAACCGTTTATATTACCAATTGGTTTTTTAATTATTCTCTTTTCAGTCTGGTCAATCCCCACATTTGAGGATATGATACGAGGAATGGGTACAACTGTGCCCTTTTATTTCTTAACGGTTCAGTTACTCATTCCTATTTTACTTCTAGGTGTTGCTGTCATACGTCGGAAGAAATCGAAAACGTTCCTGCCGTAATAGTTGAGATAACTATTCAATAAGTCTTACATAATTTTTTAGATAGAAGGAGTACTAGGATAGATGAACACTTTATCAACAGCTTTTGTAAAGAGCGGAAAAGTAAAACTACCTGCTACTGTAAGACCAACTATCGATCCTATATACGGGAAACAATACTACGGCATTTTGAAAAAAGTAAAGTAGACAATTAAAGGAATCTATCCAGTGTATGAAGCGAATTACACTAGGGATCAGGTCCTTCTTTTTTATGTTTCTGTTATAAGAGTTCACTGGATAATGGCATTAATGAAATGGGGTATAGAAACAATAAAAATTATTTAGATAGCTCTCCTGCTTATAGGCTTAGACACAAAGTTGCATGTGAAAAATTGAAAGTATAGTTCTATAATCAACATAAAAATTTTAGGCTGTTTTCGTAAACTTTGTTGTTTTTGTATATGATTGTGCGAAGGGAAATAGTAATTATTGGCCTCCCTGTGATTTCAGCGGATGGTACGAGACTCCTGCGGGAATAGCGAGCCAAGCGAGACCCCGCAGTGAAGCGAGGAGGCTTGCGGATCGCCCGCGGAAAGCGAGTACCAGGAGCGGAAATCACCCTATGTTGTAAAAGCAACAATCTTTTAGAAATGAGCCAAATTTTAAGAGGAACCGTTATAGATTAAAATTTTGGTCAAGTAATTAAAAGCATTTAAAGGAGCTAGACTGTTTTCCCATACAATGTTGCTATAAGTGTTGTGTAATTATAGAAAATAAAAAACGAGGCAAGGCAACCGCATAATTGATGCCGTTGCCTTGTATTGCACAAACCATAAATGGGTTAGGAAGAGAAGCACAATAACACACTTCTCCTTTATAGAATTTTGATTCAGTTGTTTCCGAAATAGGGGTGATTAGTATCCACCGCCCACAAATGCAGTGCCAACAATAATCAGCAGTATGAAAAGTACAACAATTAATGCAAATCCTGCACCCATACCGTATCCGCCACCGTAGCCCATAGAAGCACCTCCTTTTTCGAAGATAACATAGTCTATGAATCAACATAATGATCCGACAGGGACAGGTGTGGAAATTAGCAACAAATTAATTGTACAACTTCAATTCTTATGTTAGGTTTATTAATTGCAAAAAAAGGGCTCCTACATTCATTTGAATTGTGAATAATGCAGTTGATAGCAATTTAATATTTTAACAGCTACATTGGTAAAGTTGATGAGGACTTTACTTCCAATTGTAAGGACTGTAGCGATTCTTTTCCGAAGAAGGCAAGCGATTTTTTGGATATTTCAATTAACATTTCATCATTTTTCATTAACATCTCCCGTATACGCCTTATTAATAGGAGAGCATCTTCTCCATTAATTTGATTAGCTACACGTTCAAGTAGCACTTTTGCATCTACAGAATATTTGTGAGCAAAGCTATGACACATGATCATATTCTTCCGAAGGGCATCAGAGTATTCGCTTGTAAAAGCCCGGCGAATACACCCCCGGATTCCGGCGTAACCATACGATATTTCAGAAACTGCTCGATAAAAAAGTACCATTCCATCTGCATGACTTGACTCCGGATGTAAGCGCAGCTCACTGACTAATGAGACTAGATGTCGTACAACCACCTTAGCTGACTCTGTTGAGTTCCACCACTCTAACAAACGATGTTGATCATCTGCATTCATACCTAGCGTTTGTGTATAAGGCATTTTTTCCCCCCCATTCTGTATCCTTTTATAGTCGTGGAATCGCTTGAACGTTCTGGATCCGTTCGCGAATGATTTCCCAGTCAGGGCCAAGGAGTTCTTGCCCCAGTCTGATGGCTTCCTTAATCCTAATGGAGATTTGACTATTTAAATATCGACTTTGCTGGACTAGGTATAATACATTTGAAGATGCCTCTTGAACAGCAAGTTCAAAATTAGGATTTAATTGTTTTTCACTAATCCGTAATGTATCAAGATCAAACACCAGCATTTCTTTTGCAATGGGAATCCGTTCTCCTTTAAGAAGACGACGAATGGTTCCTTGTGCAGCATCGAATCCATAACCGATATCCGCTACAGAAGCATGATATGGATTAAGTCCAGGTGCAGTACGTATGGATGGAATCGATCGAAATCCCGTGGTAATGGAGCATACCACTTCTTTAGCAGCCATTCCTTGTTCTAAAGCAGAATATATGGCATTTAGATAATAGTCTCTATCGGAGCTCAATTCCATATAGGTAGCTGTCATTCAGACATCCCTCACTTTTATGCCTAATTTTTGCATTTAATTGAATTTAATAGAGAAAAATTTGGTCATCGCTCTATATCTAAATTGTCAAAAAATAAGGCTGTTTTCGTAAACTTTGTTGTTTTTGTATATGATTGTGCGAAAGGAAATAGTAATTATTGGCCTCCCTGTGATTTCAGCGGATGGTACGAGACTCCTGCGGATCGCCCGCGGAAAGCGAGTACCAGGAGCGGAAATCACCCTATGTTTTAAAAGCAACAATCTTTTAGAAGTGAGCAAAAATAAAAAATGCTCCAATTTACAAAAGTAATGGAGCGTAAATGTTAAGCAATCTTTTGAAAATATTTTTAAGGAAAACAGAAATCCTTTCAAACTAACTTAAATATAGCAACTGAAATTACAGAAGAGTTTAATTCAGATATTTTAGGGGCCAAACATGGTAGATAATAAGTAATTAATATAGCGTTAATCAGGGATTCTTGTTGAATTTATTGAACTTAAGGAGCAGGATCGTTTAGGTTATTAAAGTAACGTGTTAATCCATGAAGGATTAATGCACCTAGTAGTTGAAGTTATCCAACTAACGTAAGCAGGTTAGGCGATAGATTGAAGGACAATTATTCAAAAATAAAAAAAGAATATTGTAGGGTATAAGAAATGTTAAATATTTTACACAGAGGAGAGGTGTGGCATATCTCCTTAGATTTAAAGTATTGTAACGTAGTGACTGTCATCCAAAAATCATAAAAATTGTTTAATCACTTGGACTTGTCTTGCCGCTATATTTATGTGAATGAGGATGAGAGCCGTTTACAGTGGTTACGCCATGAAATTTGTGGTAATGTCCTCCTTCAGGCAATGGGACAGCTGGGCCTGTGACTCCTCTAATTTCATGTTTATGGCCATCATTGAAGGAAGTAACCGTAAAATAATGATGGGTATGAGGTACTCCAGTAGGGGCTGGTTCGGTTCTTCCAGCATATCGGTGTTCATGTCCAGCATTAAAAGAGGTTACTCCAGAGAAATGATGTCTATGAACAGGTTTACCATCCCATGAAGTAAGATATAAAACATGTGAATGTTCGCCATCTCGATTTGGACTAGATGATTAGACAATATAACCTGTAACCGGTATTTCCATAAGTTATTTCCACCTTTCATTTTGTAATTTCAGAGACAAATAATTTCCAAATTAACGATTCTTCACAAGATGCATATGGTAAATTTTTAATTTTAGACCAATGGTTTCCAAAATCTTAGAAGAGAAGGTTGATTACTTTTTAAAAATCAATTTATATTCAAAACATATTTTGCTAATTAACAAATATCATAGTAAAAAGTTGTAGTAAAAGAGGGGAGACCCTTAAACTTCAGAAGGAGTGAGTAAATGGCTAAGGTAGGAAAAGATGATTTTGTAAAAGGGTTAGTACCACACCATAACCATGGATCTGTTGATTATACAGGTCTTAGTGCAGGTCATGTCCATCAGTGCTTAGATGTGACTTCTCCTCCAATACCTATACAAGATGGCGGACATATTCATTATACGGAAGGATATGTATTATTTGAGAATGGTCATAACCATCATTATAAGGCTTATTCTGGACCGCCGATTCCAGTTGGAAATGGTATGCACGTACATTATTATGATTTTTATACAACTGAAAATGATGGACATCGACACCGTGTAAAAGGTGTTGACCAACCTGCTCCAGGCACTAAATAGATGAGTTTAAATATAGTAATAAAAAACAATAACCAACCTAACTTTTGATAGGTTGGTTATTTATTTTTGTTCAGCAAGATAAATAGGTTTAATTAAACCATCATTGCTCGATTGACTGAGAAGAAAAGTTAAATTTTTATTGTAACCCTCTCATTATAATAGCCATATCTTTAAGAAGGGAGCACTTGGTGACTGTGCTCCCTAAAGGTGTTCAGTTATGAAAGGTGATGGTTTACTAATAAAACGCAGAATTGAAAAGTTAATATTAGTATCCTCCGCTAACAAATGAAGTTCCTACAATAATTAATAGGATGAAGAGAACTACAATTAAAACAAATTCTGAACCGCCGCTGTGACCGCCATGATCCCAAGACATCATACATTCCCTCCTTTACTTAAGAGATAATTTCATATTAATAAATTTTATGATGATACGAAATGGACAAGTGTGGATTTTTAAAACAATTAAATGTTTGTCCATATCCATTAGTTTTCTTCTACATAAATTAGATTATAAGGTAGTTTCATTCAAGCCTTTAAACTCTAAAGGGGGAGGGATTTGAAACTCTTTTACACTAATTGTTGTGTTGTTCAGGTTCTATCCTTTTGTTTAATTGATGTAAAGAAAGGAGAGTGAAAAGCCATGCATCCTTTAATGAGATATAGAGGAGAACCAGTTGAGGTAAGAACTCGTGATGGTAGAACATTTAGAGGAACGATAGACGGGGATCCACCTCGTGGAGGATTTTTTTTACGTTCCTCCTTTGGTAGAAGAAGATTCATTCCATTTTTTGCAGTTGTTTTCGTTTTCTCATTCCGTTTTAGAAGACGGATATTTTGAGAATAGGCTTGTAGCCTAAAGTCAATGGGGTAGACTTAATCTACCCCATAATGTTGTAGAATATACTTTTCTATTAATTTAAAGCTAAGAGTTCAATCGGGTGGTTAGTGTTGTTTTGTTCATTCTTTTAATTATTGTTGATGCTTCTTATAGGGGTTACTAAGTGAAACAGGGGGAATGCTCTCTCGTTATTCCAATATTTTCTACCCTGATAATAAGGAAAACACTGAAACCCATCAAGATATCTAATAAGTCCAATTAAAGAGAAAAGAGGTTGATTCCCTAGCATAAGTATAGAATCAACTTCTTTCCTTTTATATTAATATACCATTTCTTTATACATGCAGACCAAAGCATGTAAAAAGATGATTTCCTTATGTAAAAGATAACAGACAAGTATATAAAGAACCACTTCAAAAAAAATTAGGGTATTGCTGTAGTAAAAAGTTATTTTAAAAAATCAAAGATTGATAAAACATAAAACCCCTTTCATTGAGACAGGAGAGGATATCCCTTTTCAACCATAATAATATATAAAATCATTTATCATTATTTCCGTTAGACAAGAGTCTGGACGGCTTTTTTTTGTTTTTTATATTCATTCACAATACCCTTCTCGCAACACATAAATCACAATTCTCGAGTTACTAACTAATAATTTCCAATTCAAGTATAATAGGCTCAAAAGAAGAAGGGGAGGATTCGAAGAGTTTCTTAAGCATATAGAAGAACTTTATCAAACTTATGAAAAAGAAGTAAGATGACAAAATAGGCAATTAATACAGTCAATTTAATAACTACTTATAAATACGATAATCTTTTACTAGTTAAACAGGAAACCTATATAGTAAAATAACAATTAAATACACAAAAATTTTTAATTTTCAGGAGGTAAGTAATGACTGAACTAAATGTAAATGCTAATCCAGGATATTTCGCAAGGTTAAATGTGGCAATGCCCAAACTTCGTGATTCCGAAAAGAAGATTGTAGAATTTATTGAAAATAATCAGGAAGAAATTATCCACCTTTCAATTACAGAGGTTGCAGAGCGCAGTGAAACGAGCGAATCTTCTGTTGTCCGCTTATGTAAACGTTTGGGATATAAAGGATTCCAAGATATGAAAATTAATTTAGCTAAAGAAGTTATTGAGCCAGTTAAACAAATTCACGAAGTAATTGAAAAAGGCGATAATGTAAAGTTGATTAAAAAGAAAGTATTTCAATCTAATATTCAAGCATTATACGATTCATCCGAAGTATGTAGCGATGAACAATTGGAAAAAGCAGTAGAAGTCATCAAGAATGCTAGGAGCTTGGAATTCTATGGAACAGGTGGATCCGGGACAGTCGCGCTAGATGCGCAACATAAACTTTTAAAGCTTGGTATTAAATCTTTCGCATATATTGACTCCACTCTTCAAGCGATGTCTGCAAGTATGCTTGCGAGTGAAGATGTGGTAATTGGAATTTCCCATACTGGATCTAATACAGAAGTCCTTAACTCTATGAAAATTGCGAAAAATGCTGGAGCTACATTGATATGTATTACGAATTCCTCAAAATCACCAATTACTACTATTTCAGATATCGTATTACAAACTGCGTCAAATGAAACTTTGTTTCGTACAGATGCAATCGCATCTAGAATTGCGCAATTAACAATTATCGATATTCTAGTGGCGGCAGTAGCAAATGCAAAGTATGAATTTTATTATGAAAACTTACAAAAAACAAGAAAATCTACTACTGATAAAAAGTTATAAAAAATTAAATTATTCCCCTTTGTAGAAAATTTTAATTTTTTTGAATTTTATCTTGAAGGAAATTACCACCATGTGTTATTCTAATTTCAACACCTACAGAGATAAAAAAGGAGGTATTTTCTTCGGAAAGTAAAGAAAGCGTTATCAATTATCGGAATATTGCACCATGGCGTAAGATTCAGAATGCGGAATGTCTGCTTTATGAAAAAAAATTTCACTGAATGGAAAAAGGGGGATAATATGAAAAGATTAATCGTTTTCCTGATCATGGCTGTATTAACATTTGGTTTAGTAGCATGCGGTAGTAACAGTGGTAGTAGTAGCGCTGGAGGTAGTGCGAAAAGTGGTGGAGAAAAAGCTGAAAAAGTTAAACTTAAGATTTCAACTCCAGACCCAGATAGTGCATCAGTTACATTGGCTGCAAAAGAATTAGCAAAAATCATTGGAGAAAAAAGTAATGGGGAAATTGAGGTAACAGTACATCCAAATGGTACCCTTTATGGCGGTGATCCATCTGGTGCAGTAAAGCAGCTCGGTGCAGGGGGATTAGACATGCTTGTTCTTTCCACTTCCCTATATGCAAATTTTGATTCAAGGTTTAATGCAATCAGTATTCCTTACTTATTTGATAATAAAGAACAATTCACAGAATTTCTAAATAGTGATCTCGGAAAACAGTTATTAGATTCTACTTCTGAACTAGATATTAAAGGTCTTGGGTATTGGGCACGTGATTTTAGACAGATTTCAAACTCTGTAAGACCAATTACCCAACCGCAAGATTTAGAAGGTGTAAAGCTGCGCGTACCTAATAATCCGCTATGGGTTGAGTTCTTCAAAGAAGCTGGTACGGTAACAACTCCAATGGATTTTAGTGAGGTGTATAATGCGCTTCAACTAAAAACAATACATGGACAAGAGAACCCAATTGGGGTCATTTTGTCAGCAAAAATTTATGAAGTACAAGAGTATTTAACAATTTCAAACCATATGGCAGATGGTTGGCTTGTTGGGATGAATCAAGCGAAATTTGATGGGCTAACAGACAAACATAAACAAATCATTGCTGACTCTGTCGAAGAAATTCAAACTTGGTTAACGGATTACGATGCAAAAGAAGCAGAAACCGCAATCAAGCAAATGGAGGATGCGGGAGTTAAGGTCAATGAGCTTACAAGTGAACAACAGCAGCAATTTGTAGAGCTTTCAAAGAAAGCGTATCCAACATTCAAAGGGTTAGTAAAAGATGACCAATTCTTCTCCGATATCCTAGAAATGGTTGGTAAGAGTGAATAGGTAACCCACTATTCTTTAAATTACCAAACAATAGAAAGGTGATAAATATGGTTAATCATAATGAAAAAAAGACGAATAAAGCCTTTGTGATTCTTAATCGAATTACAGATGTATTAGCAGGCATTTCAACTGCGGCCATATCTCTCGTCGTGCTTTGGCAAGTCTTCGGAAGGGTGCTGGGTATTCCAGCACCTTGGACCGAAGAAGTGACAAGATTCTTGTTTATATGGCTAGTATTCTTGGGTATAGGAATCGGGTTTCGCAAAGCTGAATCGGCAAGGGTGACTATTTTTATACAATATGCGCCGAAAGTTGTAAAGAAACTAAGTGTATGGATTTATGCAATAGCGAGTCTTGGCTTCTTTATTTTTATGATTGTTTACGGTTTCCAGTTGGTCATGCAGCAAATCAATATTCATGAAAAAAGTGCCGCATTATTACTTCCGATGTGGATTATCGGTTTGAGTGTACCAGTATCTGGTTTACTAGGGATACTGAATACGGTTCAATCGTTAATTTATAACAAAGAGATTATTGAGAAAGGGGGAGTATGATGTCGGTATTCTTATTAGTCTTATTTCTTATCCTCATGTTTCTAGGAATTCCAATCGCTGCATCACTTGGAATATCAGTAGTTGCCGCAGTTTTGTTTTTTACAGATGTTCCACTAAGTCTTGTCGTTCAATCAATGTTCAGTTCAATGAATAGCTTTCTGCTGGTATCTGTACCGCTATTTATTCTAGCTGGGTTGATCATGGAAGAAGGCGGAGTAGCAGACAGGTTATTTGGATTTGCACAAAGTTTGGTTGGATGGATGACAGGCGGTTTAGGACATGTAAATGTAATTGCAAGCTTAATATTTGCTGGGATGGCCGGGTCTTCTGTAGCCGATATTGCAGGTACTGGAAGGATGCAAATTAATGCGATGGTGAAAAAAGGATACCCCTTAGGATACTCTGCTGCATTAACGTTAATAACAGCCATGCTAGCATCAATTATCCCACCAAGTATTCTCATGATCGTGGCTGCATCGACTGCCGGTGTATCTATCGGAGCTGCATTAATGGGTGGCCTTGTTCCAGGTATTATCATATCCATTATCTTTATGATATTTAATCATTACTATAGTAAAAAGCATGAATATGGAATTCGCGAAAAATTTGATTGGAACTATTTTAAAAGAGAAACCATTACATCAATGCCGGCATTGTTGGCTCCGGTTGTATTGCTTTGGGGAATTCTAAGTGGAATATTTACACCAACTGAAGCAGCTGCAATTTGCGTACTTTATACATTGATTATATCAGTTTTCATTTATCGAAAGTTATCATTTAAGCAGCTTCCAGGCCTTATGCTCAAAACTGCTAATATGAGTGGAACGATCCTATTCATTGCCGTTACAGCAAAAGCCGCGAGTTGGGTTTTTGAATATGATGGGTTACCATCTCGGATCGCTGCTGTGATTGGCGACATAAGTGAGAGTCCTACTATCATTATGTTAGTGTTGTTCGTATTCCTACTCATTGTTGGAATGTTTATGGATGCTACGGCTGCAATCTTTATTTTAGTACCGATCTTGATGCCAGCTATTATAGCTGTGGGTATTGATCCTGTTTATTTCGTTGTATTCATGGTTGTTGCGCTGTCGTTTGGTTTAGTTACACCACCAGTAGGAGTTTGTTTATACGCGACAAGCAATATCACTGGATTAAGTATAGAAAGACTAAGCAGGGATTCAATGCCTTGGTTTGGGGTAACAATGGTAGCACTTTTAATTCTGATATTTATACCACAAATCATTACTGTACCACTTACTTGGTTTAATTTATGAGAAAAAGGAAACTTTTCTCTCTTTTTTTGATAAAAGTGTGAAGAATATTTTCACCGCGTGCATATGCTAAAAGTAAATTCTAATGGAGTGATTTTATGAAAGCAGCAATATTTTATGGACCGAATGAAATACGATTAGAAGATGTTGAAAAACCTAAAATCAACGAGCATGAGGTATTGGTAAAGGTAAGTTCGAGCGCCGTATGCGGTACTGATGTTCGAATCTTTGAGGGAAAAAAGACAAAAGGCGTTCGCACACCTTCAGTAATCGGTCATGAACTAGTTGGAACCATTGAAGAGGTGGGGCTACAGGTTAGCGAATTTTCTGTAGGGGATAGAGTGGGTGTAATGCCGGTTATACCTTGTGGAAAATGTTATTACTGTATGAATGGAAGAGAAAATGTCTGCCAAAATCGTACTGCAATTGGATATGAATATGATGGCGGATTCGCAGAATATGTGAGAATTCCAAGTACGGCCCTTAAATCGGGAAATATTGTGAAGCTACCGGATCATGTATCATTTGAAGAAGCAGTTATAACTGAACCTCTTGCTTGCTGTCTGAATGGACAAAAGAAAGCGAACGTCAAAATGGGGGATGTAGTCGTTATAACCGGAGGCGGTCCAATCGGATTAATGCATGTTCAGCTGTCAAAGATTGCTGGGGCGAAGAAAGTAATTTTAAGCGAGCCAATTGCTCATAGAAGAGAGAAAGCGATTGAAGCAGGTGCTGATATTGCTGTTGATCCAATCCATGAATCCTTGGAGGAGATTGTATTTAATGAAACCGCTGGGCTTGGAGCAGATGTGGTAATTATGGCAATCGGTTTTCCGTCTCTAGTTAATTCATCTGCGAGTCTATTAAAAAAGGGAGGAACTTTAAATCTTTTTGCGGGTTTTACAAATGGAGTCTTTTCTGAGATTGATCCTAACATTATTCATTACAACGAAATTACTGTAAACGGCACCTCTGCTTTGACAAGGGCAGATTATCATCAATCATTGTCACTCATTGCATCAGGTCAAATAAACACAAAAGTTTTAACTACCACCGGTTACAAATTAGATGATATTAAGCAAGCCATTGATGATGTACGTACAGGAAAAGGAATGAAATCAGTTATTAGTTTATAAAACATTTAGTTTTATTCTTATAAATATCGGTATGCAAGTTGTAGAGATCTTTTGCATACCTGTTTACTCGAATCCACCTGCCTTCACCATCCTTAAAACAGACGAAATCAGGCATCGCATTAATGAGAGTCGACAGTTCATTTTGCTCTTCCATTGCCCTAATGTAGGCATCATGCTTCTTGATGATAATATGGATAAGAACAGTTGTAAAAATAACGAAAATGAGCCCTTTTCCAATCTGAAATTGATTTTTATTTACGGACGGAAATTTATCAATAACATATTCGGAAAATATAATCCAAAATAGGCTTGCCAAAAAATAGATAAGCCATAATCTTTTTTTAAAAATTTCTTTAAACATGACAAGCACCTCGTGATGATTTGACAATTAATTCAATTTGCTGTATAGTTATCTTTTGCTCCCTTAAAACTTTAAACATAATTTTTTTTAAATAGATATAAGTTCGTTTTATCTTTTACATTTGAGAAAGACTTATTCACACTGGACCGGCTTCGGAGCCGAAAGGACGAAAGAGAGGTAGGGCTTTCGTTGTTTAAGATTTTCAAATCTACCGCGGCAATAAAATTATGAAAAGTGAATATCGCCCAAAACAAGAACCAACCGTTATATTGCGGTTGGTTCTTGTTCATATTTGGTAAGTTGCACCGTGTAGTTTCAATGGCTTTCCTTGGCTTGGTTCTATACCAACTATGTAAGGGCGTTCCCCTCTAGAATGATCCTCTTTGCAAAAATACACATCGATTGAATCGTATTCAACTTTTAAAGCTTTTTGTCTGGTGCCAGGCATTATAGTATCTGAAATGGTTCCATTGAATAAATTAGCCCAAAGCTTTGTTGTTGTTTCGGGCTCCTTCACGGAATAGCCAATATACTTAAAGCTTTTTGTGTCAGGTATATAAATCCCATTTGAAATAAGGTCTTTTTCCCGTATTTCATCCTCTTTTCCCCATTCAATAAAAAAAGGCATTGGATGGGTATGGTGAATAAAAAGCATCGACCATTTAAGTAACGTACCATCTGGACGCTTTCTTGATCCTGGAAATGGCCCTAGCGTTTCGATTCCTTTTTCAATTAGCTGCTTTTGTACCTTTTCAATTGAATTAGTTCGGAATGCAATTTGAGAAAGTCCTTCTCCTAACTGATAGTCTTTGTATAGATGGCGACTAAACGGATGACTTCCTTCCTTTGTGACGTCTACATTATTAATTCCAATCCATTCGATATAAGCTAGATTTTTAAAATAACACAATGTATTATAGGTGCCCCAAATATCATGGTTTCCACCGTTTGCAGCATGAAACCCAAGTAACTGAAAGGCGTTCATTGCATCATGTGGGTCTTTTACATAGTGAACAACATGATCAAAACTTATATCCAAACCATCAACCCCAAACCCAGTTTTTAATTATTTTATCATAAAAAAAATAAGACCCATCGAATCGGGTCTTATTTTCATCATACATTATGCACCTAATTGTTGAGTTGGACTTGAATATGTTTCCGTATCAAGTTCTTTTGTGATTCGACTCGTAAGCACACCTGCTGTCATACTGCCGCTTACATTAAGAGCTGTACGACCCATGTCAATTAAAGGTTCAACAGAAATCAATAAACCAGCTAATGCAACAGGTAAATCAAGAGCTGACAATACAAGAATTGCAGCAAATGTTGCTCCTCCACCAACACCAGCAACACCAAATGAGCTAATTGCAACAATCACTGTTACTGTTAAAATAAATGATGGGTCCAATGGATTGATTCCCACTGTAGGAGCAATCATCACAGCTAGCATCGCTGGATAAACACCCGCACAACCGTTTTGTCCAATGGAAAGCCCAAATGAACCAGCAAAGTTTGCAATTCCTTCTGAAACACCTAAATCATTTGTTTGTGCCTTAATGTTAAGCGGTAAGGTTCCTGCACTAGAGCGTGATGTGAAGGCAAATGTTAAAACAGGGAATGCCTTTTTCAAATAAGTGATTGGACTTAGTCCTGCAAATGTAATCAATAATAAATGGATCGCAAATACAATCAATAATGCAACATAGGATGCGACGACAAATTTTCCAAGCTTGTAAATAGCACCATAATCACTAGTAGCAGTCACACGTGTCATAATCGCAAGAACACCATAAGGAGTTAAGCGTAAAATAATTGTTACAACTCGCATGATAACTGAGTATAGTGCATCAATAATTTTCGCAAACAATTCCGCATTCTCAGGATCTTTACGACGAACTCCAAGAAAAGCCATCCCGATAAATGCCGCAAAAATAACAACTGCGATTGTTGAAGTTGAACGAGCTCCAGTAAAATCTAGAAATGGGTTGGCAGGTAACAAATCAACAATTTGTTCAGGGAACGTTTTATCTTGAATACCCGCATATCGTTCTTCAATATCTGCTCCTCTTGCTGTTTCCGCATCTCCAGCGTCGATTTGGATTGCTTCTAAATCAAATGCAACAGTTGTACCAATTCCAACAAGTGCTGATACTGCTGTTGTACCCACTAAGATCCCAAGGATTAGGAAGCTAATTTTTCCAATATTATTTGCCATTTTCATTTTTGTAAAAGCTGATACGATTGAAATGAAAACAAGTGGCATAACAATCATTTGTAAAAACTTCACATAACCATTTCCAACGATGTTATACCAACTAATAGACTCGGAAATAACTTCTGATCCAGCTCCATATATAAGCTGAAGGACAAGACCAAATACAATCCCTAAGCCAAGCGCTGCAAATACTCGCTTTGAAAACGAAACATGCTTTTTTTGCATATAAACTAATAATAATAGTAATAAGACCATCAATACGATATTTACAAAACCAAGTAAACTCATATGGTTTTCCCCCTTTTATATATCAATGTATTAAAATATAATTCAGTTTATACCAATCCGTCAAGTAAGAAATAACTCAATATAAAATAAAAGCGTTTCCAATTGAAAAACGTCTAGAATAGCTCTTCATTCTAGACGTTTAACACTATCCATTATGCAACTTTTATCGCTTTTCCAAATGGTACTTTCGGTACATAATCATCAGGTACGAGCCAAAACACTTCAGCATGAACATCCAACTCATCGTAAAAATAACCGGTGACATCTGTTATATAAAACAAGGTGTCAATCTTCTCTTCATCTGCCCATTCAAGCACTTCCGTATAGGAGGACTTTCCATGCGTATAATATTTAATAGTAGGGTTCTGTATTGGTGTGATGCTTCTTATTTTGAAATCAGCTTGGACAAGCTGTGATTCTGGGACCATTTCACCAAAGAATTTTATGATATTGTTTATCAAAATAGATCGCACCTGATTGGTCGAAATATCAATGGCTAGCGCAATCTTCTTGTCTTTTCGATCCTTAAGTAAACCCATTAGTGACCTTTGCCATCTCATGTGCGCATTCAACTCCTCATGCTTAATCACCAAAGGATTGCTTTCACTTTTCTCCTTGGCTACTCTATTTTGTCACGTTTTCCGACCAAATATGAACCATTCAACTAACAATACTTGGATAGCGTATTCACATACCTACAGGCAAAACTATCAAATATTGGGGGAATGAAAAATGATGATTTCAAAGCAAGAATTACTTAATAAACTTGCAGCAAATAACGGAATTGGTTTTGTTGAAATTAATGGAGTCCTACATGAAATTAGACTAGTGAATGGTATTCAAATTGCTTTTTCAGGTGCATGTTGGAAGTGGAAGCAAACTGAAATGCCGTCAGCCCACGGTGACTATAATGTGTTAACAGATGTTCTTGTTGAAGAAGACCCGATTATACCAAGATTTCCAACACAGGATTCATATGATTTTTACAAAACGGTTAGTGATTATTCATAAGCATCTTAGTGGTATGATATTCCTTAATCATTTATAGTAAATGCAGATAAGAAATTTTGAGGAGGAATACATAATGGCAAATTTAAAACCTTGGTTTGAAAAAGGCATGAACCAGTACGACTACATTAACAGCATGCAAGTTCACAAAGAAAACCTCTTAAAAGTATATAATCAGTTTCAATTGGAGGAATCCGATAAAGAATTACTTCAGGCACTTCAAGAAAAGGAATTAAAAGCAATCATTTTAGCTGCTGATTGGTGTGGAGACGCAATGGTCAATCTTCCTATCCTAATGAGGGTTGCGGATGAGGCATTGCTAGAAACTCGTTATTTAATTCGCGATGAAAATTTAGAGCTAATGGATCAGTATTTAACAAACGGAAAGTCCCGTTCAATACCAATCATTATTTTCGTGAATAAAGACTTTGAAGAGGTTGGCAAATGGGGGCCAAGGGCAGCTGAGGCTCAAGCTATTGCGGATGAATTAAAGGTAAATGTTCCTGATAAAGAGTCCCCTGAATACGATGCTGCATTTAAAGCATTTATTAAATCATTTACCGAACGTATCACAACAGACAAAGCGCTTTGGAATGACATTAAAAATAGCATGATTTCTATTTTGAAAAACGCATAATATTCGGGCCTAAAAACATATACTATTCCTAAGACCGTCCACCACTTCCAACTTCGCTTCGTTGCGGGACTAACCAGATCGGAATTGTGGGCGGTCTTTTTGTATGTTCAAAGGGGAAGGAATAAATGTATCAGGAATACAAAGGTAAATATAAAGGCCGTTGTATAATGAAATTTCCGCCGAAACCCGGAGGACTTTTTATGACGTTTATACCCTGCAAAAAGAGTCAACGTGAGACAAAGTATCGCTAAAATCCCACTAATAATCTTCGAGTTTGAAAATCCTACGATATCACCGAGTTTGACAAGCATGATCCCTCCATGAAACACAATCAAAATCGTCCCAAAAACGGCTAGCTTGATATGAGACTTCATCATATGGCGTGACATCTTTGCAAGTGCAATTTTTAGTTTTCGAACCTTCGTCCTGCGAATGACAAGAAAGATAAAATACATATTTACATTCACAAAAAAGAGGAGGATTGCAAATTGGGCAAAAACCTGCCCTAATGTGACAAGCTGTGAGTCATGGGTTCTAAAGATCCATATGTATATAAACGTACTTAATACGAGTAATCCATTTAAGAAAATCCAAATATAATAGGCCATCTCGTCCCTCCCCTACTATCTTTTTACTCAGTTTACCAGATGGTTTTTAATTGTGAAGTGTGGTTCCTCACTTTGAGGATGTTTTGTGGTTCGCATCCTCCTCTAAACATGCTAGAATTGAGGGTAAGATCTTGAATGGAGGTAAATCAAATGTCTACTTGTAATATCGATCACTCAAAAGAGGTTGTGATCAAAAAGCTCCAAAGCCAAGAAAGCTTTTTGCCGAAAGAACTTTACAACAAAGCGGCCCAATTTCTAGAACCAGAACACACCCAGCACACACTAAACGAATTATTTCACCTGTTAAAAAAATATGATTTAGCATCTGAAGAAGAACAACAAAAACGAAATATAGCAATAGAAGAACTCTTTCAAGCATAAGAAAGGCACCACAAATGTGGTGCCTTTTGTTTTTCTATTCTACTACTGCACTTCTCTCATCAACATATTTACGAATCGCAGTTAAGAAATCTTCGCCATACCGCTCAAGCTTGGTCTGGGCAACCCCTTTAATTTCAAGCAACTCTTTTTCGTCTGTCGGAGCTACTTCACTCATTTCACGTAATGTACTATCCGAGAAGACAATATACGGTGGTACACCATCACGGTTAGATATATTTTTACGTACCTCCCGAAGGATTTCAAATAACGTATTGTCGGTAACAACCTGCTTTTTCTTTATCTGTTCTTTCTTATAAATTTTGAGCTCACCTTTTAGAACAGGTAATGCTTTTGCATCAAGAATAAGCACGGGATATTGTGAGTTGGTCAGCTTGACATACCCTTCTGCAGCCAAAAAGTCGATTAAGCCGACGATTTGTTTTTCTGAATACTGCTTTAATAAGCCGTATGTAGACAAGGACGTAAATCCAAACTCTAGGATTTTTTTGTTCCTTGACCCCTTTAACACCTGAGAAACCAATGTCTTCCCATAGCGCTCCTTCATCCTCTTGATACAAGAGAACACCATAAGCGCCTCAGTAGTCACATCGATTTTTTCACGGTCGTCTTTACAATTGAAACAACGACCACATTCAACGCTCTCTGTCTCACCGAAATATTCCAAAATGTAGCTTTGTAAGCAATTTTCCGTGTGACAGTAGTCAATCATTTGCTGGAGTTTGTGATATTCCTGCTCTTTTTTTCCATCATCCATCGTGGATTGCTCAATTAGGAATTTTTGTAGCTGGATATCCTGCGATGCAAATAATAGATAACAATCACTTTTTTCGCCATCCCGTCCTGCTCGTCCCGCTTCTTGGTAGTAGGCTTCAATATTTTTCGGAAGATTATAGTGAATGACGTATCTTACATTACTTTTATCAATCCCCATCCCGAATGCATTAGTTGCAATCATCACATTCACCGTGTCGAATAGGAAATCCTCCTGTGCCTGTTTCCTCTCCTCGTCTGAAAGACCGGCATGATATTTCCCTACCAAAAACCCATCCTTTTCTAAAAATGAATGTAGTTCATTTACTTCCCTACGAGTTGCAGCGTACACAATTCCAGACTGATTTTTATTCTCTTGTAAAAAGCTTTTGACAAAATCTCGCTTGTTTTCACCTTTTAACACATTAAAGGTTAAATTATCTCTAGCAAACCCTGTGATAAATACAGCATAAGGCTCAATCTGAAGCTGGCTGCAAATATCCTCTTTTACCTCAACCGTTGCGGTTGCAGTTAATGCTGCTACAACCGGCTTTGATGGCAGTTCTGCAATCATATAATGGATATTTCGGTAGCTTGGTCTGAAATCATGCCCCCATTGAGAAATACAATGCGCTTCATCAACAGCAATCATAGAAATCGGGATGGACGATAAAAGAGATCGAAACCCCGAGGAATCGAGCCGTTCTGGTGCAATATAAATAATTTTATAGCGGCCAGCCCGCGCATCCTGTAATCTCTCCTGAATTTCCTGTATCGAAATACTACTATTAATATATGTTGCTGAAACACCTACACTGAGCAATGTATCTACCTGGTCCTTCATCAATGAGATTAATGGAGAAATGACAATCGTTGTTCCCTCAAAGATCAAAGCCGGGATTTGATAACATAATGACTTTCCGCCACCAGTAGGCATAATGGCTAATGTATCGTTTCCTTGTAAAATATTCTCGATAATGGATTCCTGTCCGGGTCTAAAGGACGGATAACCGAAATACGACTGTAAAACTTGTTTTGCTTGTTCAATCATAAAAAAACACCTTTTTTTATTTATTTTACTGAATTTGGTAAAAATGTGCGTTTGACGTAGTGTACTACCCCACATGTCCGAGTCACTTCTAGCATACTATACAGTGTGGTGTTAGCTCCTTATTCTTTATCTGTTCGTGTTAGGAAGTGAGAAATCACTTCCTCTTTTTTTGGCCAACACGATGTGGATCACAAAGACACGCCACTCGAAACGTGGCGATTCTAATTCTTTTATCAAGCTTAAGTTAATTATAAAGGAAGAAGATAAAGGTGGGAAGGGTGCTCACCCTGTGATAAGATAAAGTTAGAAATCTATGTTAAGGATGAGGCACGTGAGCAATGCAAATCTACAAGTATCACAATCTTATGAAAAAAAATCTTTCTTAATTGATCATTCACTCTCACTTCGAAATAAACTGCCTGGTGTCGCACTTGTTTTTATAATCGGTGTTTTGGCTAATTCTTTGGGTAGAGATTTCCCATTAATCGGCGGAGCAGTGATGGCCATTATCATCGGCATCCTTGTCCGAAACTTTTTACGTATACCCGCTATTTATACAGAAGGAATCTCCTATACGTTAAAGACCTTATTGAAAACGGCAATTGTTCTTCTCGGATTCGGTCTTAGTTTTGTCAGTATTTTTCAACTCGGATTTGAGGCGATCCTTTTAGTAATAGTAGCGGTTTTAGCAGGAATTTTGTTTACGTTTATTCTGGCAAAGCTATTTAAGCTGGAAGGAAATATTCCCTTACTCGTTTCACTGGGTACCGCGATTTGTGGGGCAACCGCAATCGTGACATCAAGCCCGATTGTTCGTGCAAAAGAGGAAGAAACAGCTTATGCGATTAATACAATCTTTGCTTTTAATGTGTTGGCGGTATTATTTTACCCTCTTATAGGACAACTTTTTTCAATGCCGGACCATATTTTTGGAATGTGGGCAGGTGTCGCGATCCATGATACTTCATCGGTTGTTGCTGCGGGGTATAGTTATAGCAGTGCTGCAGGAGATACATCCGTTGTGATCAAATTAATTCGAACACTTATGTTTGTTCCCGTGACTCTGATTCTGTCAATCTTTATTTCATTGAAATCAAGTGGGAATAATACAAACAAGGTGAAAATAAACAGGATATTTCCTACTTTTATTTTATTTTTCGCTGGGGCCGTTGCACTGAACACGATTTTTTCGCTTCCAACTTCACTTACAAGTGTAACGGACGGAGTAGCGAAATTCTTAATTCTTATGGTAATGGCAAGCGTTGGATTAGGTACAGATTTTAAAAAGATTAAATCCATTGGTCTACGCCCTTTATTTGTTGGATTAATTTCATCTGTAATGATGGGATTGTTAACTTTAACCATCATTCTTCTCCTATATTAAGGAAAAGTTGGGAGCTCATTTCCCAACTTTTTTTCGTTCCTCCAAAATATCACAAATCATTTGAATATGGAATGATGCCCATGCTTTTTCACGAAAGTGTAAAATGACTGTGAAAAAAAGCAGGAAAAAATAAAGGATGGTGAAAAGAATTAAATAAAAATATCCTCTTCCAAACAGGAATTTTTGCAATTGGTTGGCGAAAAGGAACAAGAACCACGGAATGGCGGTGATTAAGATGGGAATGATGCCAGAACCATTTTGTTCCTTTAACATCCGGTAATAAATGATTTTTAAGGTTTGCGAGTCAATTCCTTGGTAAAAGTGCTGGATTTTACGCACTTCCTCCATTTCCTTTAAATGTTTAAAGCTTCGATCCTTCCGCGCATTACTTTTTAGCTTTAAATAGATTTTATGTGCATCTCCACGAAATGAAAACAATTGCAACACCCTCAAAAATTAGACATTATTTTAACAGTTTCCCCAGTATTGCCCATGAAAATGCCCCCAAATATAGGTTTGGGGGCATTAAATTGATGTCTAGCTTCAGGCGCCATCAACTTGAGGTCACAAGTCAATCGCTTCGGAAAGCAAATGGCGCCTTCTGTCAGCGTTTTTCTTGTGCTTGTCGCCGATATGCGGTCGCCTTCCGCTTTTCTTCTTATGCTGGAGGATTGATGTCTAAATCATCCTCAATCTCTTTTTCTTGGTATTGCGTGTCTTTACGTGCATTGAAACGTTCTGCTTTTTCAACGTATACAGCGATGTTATAATCAGGGATTCCCGCAAACTTCTCATAACGGCCTTTTGGTAATAAGAAGTTACCTTCTGGGAAGAATACACCGAGATTTTTTCTTGCGATATCCGCAAATTTTGCTTTTCCTTGGAAGACCCCAAATCCATTGTGAACAACAATTGCATCCCCCTCTACCATACTAAGTTCCTTGGCATCCTGAGGATTGATTAGAACATCATAGCGACCTGCTCCGTTAAATGGATCAACCTCTTGATAAATCATCGAGTTAAATTGCTTACCGCGACGAGTCGTCAACACAAATTGCTCTTCTTTTTTACCGAAGTCAGGAATTTCAACGGAAATTAAGCTCCCTCTCCCATCTGGAGTCGGACAAATTCCACCCTCACATAGCCAAGCTCCTCCCCATTGAAACACATCCCCTTTTTCCTTAAGATGTTGTATTCCATTGTAGTTTGGATTGGCAATTGCAATTTCATCGCGAATTTCCTGGCCACTCTTAAAATCAATTAAGTGCGCCATTTCAGGCTTAACCCGCTTAGCGAGATCAATATAGATTTTCCACTCCGCACGGGCTTCTTTAATTTCATTTTTGTTTCCTTCAATTTCTGGTGAAAAATAAACCATACGCTCAGTAGAGGTTGAAGTTCCTCCACCCTCTTGTTCATAACGTGTTTTCGCTGGTAAGACAATCACAGCTTCTTTCGCATCTACAAGTGTTGATGTATTTAGAATAATGTCCTGATGTACACGAATATCAAGCTCTGACAATGCTTTTTCAACAAAATCAGGGTCGGGCATCGTTTCTAGGAAATTCCCACCAGACATATAATAGAGCTTCACTTTTCGCTCATGGTCTTCTGGAAGCACGATATTTTCAAGGGTAACTCCGACAATATCCCCTTGCCATTTTTCAATTTCAAAGCCCCAAACCTTTTCCATGCGCTTGATATTGCTTTCATCAAATTCACCACCAGGTAGAACAAATGGGTCTGCTCCCATTTCACCTGAACCCTGTACAGACGAATGCCCACGGAATGGCATTAAACCGTTGTGTTTACGCCCTAAATGTCCCCGTAGTAAGGCAAGGTTTGCTACCTGCGAGATATTATCAGTCGCAAATGAATGCATGGTTAGGCCCATAGCCCATGTGTACACTACATTTTTACTTTTAGCTAAAAGCACTGCCAATTCGATTATTCTTTCTTTTGATACACCAGATGATTTCTCAATCTCATCCCAATTTTGCGTCTTCGCATGTGCTTTTAATTCTTCGTACCCATTTACATGTTCTTTTACGTATTCATGATTAATTGCAGAACCATGCTGTTTTTCCTCCATATCAAACCAATGCTTCATAATTCCGAACATGAAAGCAATGTCTCCGCCAATGCTCACTTGGTAGAAATCATCCGCAACCTTTGTTCCAAACAGTGCCGATTCCATATTAGACGGTATCCAATACTTATCCATTGCCGGTTCCCTATGCGGGTTAATCACAATAATCTTTGTACCGCGCTTTTTCGCTTCAAGCATATATTTTGTTGAAACTGGAGAGCTATTTGAGGCAACACTACCCCAGAATAATAAAACGTCTGCTCCCATCCAATCCTGATAATTGGCAGTTGATGCTCCAACACCAACTGAACGCTTCATTGCTGTTTTACTTGGGGAGTGACAAATACGTGAAGCGTTGTCAATATGATTCGTTCCTAAGAAACGTGAAACCTTAGCCGCCACATAATACGATTCATTCGTAATTCCCCGAGAAGTTAAATAAAATGCGTATTGCTTCGGATTTAGCCTCTTCATCTTGTTTGCAATCATATCCATTGCTTCATCCCAAGTGATTCTAGAAAACTTTCTTTCTCCTTTTCGACGAATCATTGGATACGGAATTCTTCCTAGCTTTCGAAGTTCAGTGCTATTATACTTTCTTAGTTCATCAATATCTGAATGAAGAATTTCTGTCTTAATGGCCGGCATCGTACTTAGACGAAGTACATTGAGACGGGTTGTACACATATGAGGTCCCTTCAATGTTTGATCATATAAACCAGATACTCCAAGGGCACAGCCGTCACAAACACCCTGTGTTAAAATTCGCGTTGCATATCCGATATTGTCCTTATTTTCCCAAGCAACCTTCATCGTGTCACGAATATGCTTTGGCTTCACCTTTCCTAAACCAAAAGGAATCGGACTGACCCAATGTTTTGGCTGTGGCATTTTAGTTGATTTTATTGGTCCCTGATGCTTTGTTTCTCCCATGAAAAATCCCTCTCTTCCGTTTCTAGTTACTACTAAGTGTATGGTGAAAGTTAACTTATATTAACTTTGCTTTCGCTATTAAAACTGCAGAATCCTCTTAATTATAGAAAAAACCACCGAAACATAATTCTAGGATGTTAGAAAAATGAAACGGTGGTTAGTCTTTAGCAGGGTCGCTACCAAGTGCCAACACGGCGTATTGTTATTTAGTTGAGAACTTTTTTTGTAGATCTTGATCAAATACAAAGACAGACATACCAAAATCTCGATCAATATCAATATCCACAAATAAATCTACTAGGGTTGATCCTAAAAATTCTTCCATTTCAACAGGCTTGTTTCTTCGATACATTTCTTTTACCATTTCAGTTCTTGCCGCACGAAGCATTTGTTTTCCTTCATCGGCACCGGCAATAAACTTTTCCACTGGAGATAGGTTTCCTTCCATCTCACAAATGGCCCAATTTTTACAAAAGGTTGTTGTGATTTTACTAGGTCCTTTACCCATATGTTTTTTGCGAAAGGACCTTACAAGATTGCTAAACTCTGCTTCGTATTTATTCATTTTACGTCTACCCTCTTGACTTGATACTTCATTACCTTTAAGTTAATCAAGATTACCAATGAATGTCAACTAGCAAGCTCAGCACCTTCAGATTGTTGCTTACGAAGTCTCTTAATATCCAATCGGATAAGAAGTGAAATCGCCAATGCGACTGCAAATAGTGCTGTAAATACAGTTAAGCTTTGTGTATAGCTTCCAGTT